>DATNMU010000047.1:0-14955 GCA_035602195.1 Candidatus Acidiferrum sp. | reverse complement strand
CGTCTTCACCTTTACCCCCTCCAGCCCTCTCGCCGTCAGCACCGTCTACTCCGCCGCCCTCTCCACCGGCGTCAGAGACTTGTTCGGCAACGCCCTGGCCACTAACTTCGTTTGGAGTTTCACCACCGCCGCCAACGGATGCAACCCGCCGCCGACCGTGCTCTCCGTCACCCCGCCCAACGCTTCCACCGGGGTCTGTTCCAACTCCGTCGTCACCGCCACCTTCAGCGAGGCCATGAACGTTGCCACCGTCAACGCCGCAACCTTTACGGTGGCTCCGGGCGTTTCCGGAACCATCACTCACGACGCCTCCAACGCCGTCTTCACCTTTACCCCCTCCAGCCCTCTGGCCGTCAGCACCGTCTACTCCGCCACGCTCTCCACCGGCGTCCGAGACTCGTTCGGCAACGCCCTGGCCACTAACTTCGTTTGGAGTTTCACCACCCCCGCCAACGGATGCAACCCGCCGCCGACCGTGCTCTCCGTCACCCCGCCCAACGCTTCCACCGGGGTCTGTTCCAACTCCGTCGTCACTGCCACCTTCAGCGAGGCCATGAACGTTGCCACCGTCAACACTTCCACCTTCACCGTCACTCCCGGCGTCACCGGAACCATCACTCACGACGCCTCCAACACCGTCTTCACCTTTACCCCCTCCAGCCCTATGGCCGTCAGCACCGTCTACTCCGCCACCCTCTCCACCGGCGTCAGAGATCTGTTCGGCAACCCCCTGGCCACTAACTTCGTTTGGAGTTTCACCACCGCCGCCAACGGATGCAACCCGCCCCCCACCGTGCTCTCCGTCACTCCGCCCAATGGTTCGGTCGGTGTATGTCCCAATATGATCGTTACCGTCACCTTCAGCGAGGCCATGAATCCTTCATCGATCGATGGGACCACCTTTGCACTAACGGGACCGGGCTCTTCACCTGTGGCCGGACACGTTACCTACAATGCGGCAAGCGACACGGCGATCTTTACTCCGTCCAGCAGTCTCGCACTGAGTACCGTTTATACCGCGACGATTACCACCGCGGCGCGGGACCCGTTTGGCAACACTCTGGCCACTGATTTTGTATGGAACTTCTCCACGGGCGCAAACCCCTGCCAACCGCCGGCCCCGCCTGTTTCCGTGACCCCTCCCACCGGCTCCGCCGAAGTATGTCCTAACATAATAGTTGCCGCCACTTTCCCCCAGGCGATGGACCCTGCAACGATCAATGCAACTACTTTTACGGTGACTCCAGGCGTCACGGGAACCGTCACCCACGATTCATCCAACACCATCTTTACGTTCTCTCCATCAGGCAATCTCGCATTGAGCACGGTATACACAGTCACGATTACCACCGGTGCCAAGGACCCGTTTGGCAACGCGCTAGCCAGCAACTTTGTGTGGACCTTCACCACAGGGACCACGTCATGTGCGCCTCCACCGCCGCCCACGGTGGTTTCCGTATCCCCTGGGGGTGGTGCAGCCGGTGTGTGTCCCAATACCGTAATCACCGCCACATTCAGTGAGGCGATGGACCCTGCAACCATCAACAATACGACCTTTACTGTGGCGCCAGGGGTAACTGGAACTGTGACCCTGGACGGAACAGGCCAGATCGCCACGTTTACTCCATCCGGCAATCTCGCAGTGGGGACAACTTACACTGCTACGATCACCACGGGGGTCCTGGACCTGTTTGGCAACGCGCTCGCGAGTGACTTTGTGTGGAGCTTCACGACCACAATGCTGGCGTGTCAAGCGCCCGTACCAATGGGGTCGGCCGCTAATTTCGAAGTTCTAGGTGCCTCCACGGTTACCAATACCGGCCCGACCATCGTTAGCGGCGGCGATTTGGGCCTGAGTCCAGGCTCCTCCGTGACGGGATTTCCACCGGGAACACTTACTCCGCCCGCGGTCATGCATTTGACCGACCCGGCCGCAGCGCAGGCCCAACTCGATTTAAGCATCGCGTACGATTACGCTGCCGGGCTCACAGGGGCCGCGCTCCTGCCCGGAGATATGAGCGGCCTGACCTTGACCCCTGGCTTGTATAAGACCTCAACTACCGTCATGCTATCCGGAGGAAACGTCACTCTCGACGCCCAGGGTAACGCGAACGCTGTTTTCATCTTTCAGATAGGATCCACGCTCACGACCATAACGAGTACGCAGGTCGTTCTAGCCGGAGGCGCCCAGGCGAAGAATATTTTTTGGCAGGTTGGCAGCTCAGCGACCTTGGGAACAAACTCTATCTTCAGGGGAAACATTTTGGCGCTGACCTCAATCACAATCACCACGGGCGTGAATCTGGAAGGCAGGGCGCTGGCGCAGAATGGCGCGGTCACTCTGGACGGCAATACGATTACAGCCCCGTAAGTTGCGGGACTCAATGGGCGCGGAACGATCATCATGGTCTGGAACGTCGCTTTCTATCACCTTTGCCATTTCATCCTGGGTGCATAAGTTGGCAAGTTCAATGCCGGATACCAGAAGCACTACAACAAAAAGTGGCCGGGTGCGAAGGGGCAGAACGTCAAAACGTATGACGACTTCTCCGTAGACCTGAAGGAATCCGTCGTGATCGACATCCTGCAAGCGAGAGAAGATCGTAAACCAGAGCGTTGCGAAGATCCTCTGTCCAACGTGAATAGTGGAGGGGTGGGCTGCGGAGTTGCGGTCTCCGAGACGGTTGTTCTTCAGGCGGAAGCCTTCCTCGAGGACATCGTTAACAACGTGATATTGGCGCTGAAAAACAAAGGAGATACTACTCTTGGGTAACTCGAGGAACTCGACGCGACGCGGGATTTTGTACGTCGCGAGACTCTGCCGGTAGTGCACGACAAGCTATCACGCTATCGATGGGAACTGCCATAAGACCTCCGGTTATTTCACAGTTACGGCAGGAGGTGGTGCCAGGAGTTTTTCAATCGCCCGCCCCATTGTTCCGTTCATCGCGGACATCAAGGCTGGCATATCGCGCTGGCTGACTGTTCCAACCTCGACGCCGTGCTTTGTTTATTGCGCTTGTGCCGGACTGTTTTCTGCCGTTGAATAGTCTGCGGTATTCCACTTACACCCTGATTGACCAACTGATTCTGAATCAGTTGTTGGGGAAGCTGTAAGGGCCTCGGGGTAAGGGAGCGCTTGCCATAAAACACTCATGTGATGACCGCAGCAGTCGCGACAAGCACACGTTTCTTGGTTTGCTCTATTAGGCCCGCGCTTCGTTTTCCGACGGTTCCACCAGATCCATAGTGACCCCCGTCATGCGCCCGATAATTGTCGCCTCAGCCGGATAGCGGACGTGCTGCGCCCTACGTTTTGACTCGTGTGTGGGAATCAGGATCAGCCGGCCATCGTGCATTTCGCACCAGCTGCACACGTAACGCTCGCGCAGTTCGATGAAGAAGATCGGACGATCATCGCTATGCCAATTGACGGAAGGAATTTTCTTTTGCCGCGGGTCAATTCGAACGAAGGCTCCCGGGCGGATGACCGGGTGCAAGGTGTAGTCATCCATTCCGATATATCCATAGAGCGGGTTCGCTCCGTCCATGAGTTGAAGCACGAGCGGCACCTCATCCCATGTTTCTAGTATCTTCGGAAGCAAATTCGTTCGTTCGGCGCGAAGCTTCTCTCGCAGCTCAACGGCGGATGCGATTGTCGCTTTGCTACTTTCCGGCGCAGGCCCAATCAGGTAGGTGCGAGGCAGGCCAAGTTTTCTGTGCTCCTTTAGGACCTCGCCGACCGGAACGCCGCACATGCTCGCCAGTCGATCGTAGTCGACACTCAGCGTGTAAAGCCGGTGAAGAGTGGGCGGCCACTTTCCGTTTTCGATGTCAGCGAGAGAGGTGTGGGCTATGTTGTAATCAGAATTCTGTAATTTGTCGGCGATGCCGTGGCTCAAAGTTTCCACATCGCGCAGGGACAAGCCAAGACGTTCACGCTCAGCTCTGAGGCGTTTACCCCACTCCAAGTTCCAAGACGAGGCCAACATCAGACGGCCCACCACGAAAGGATTAGATGGTACCGCAAACACAGCGTCTTTCCACAAGTTTCTTAATTTGTTTCTGAAAACCGGACAAAACGCCCATTGTCTGGCCGCTATTCCGACCACGAGGTCGGCGTCCACATCTCGTGTCCTGCTGGCGTAGGTCGTTGATTTACCTAGCGAACCTGATAGATCTGGCCGACACTGCGGACAACTTGGAGATATCTATGGCGGCAGCTTCCACTCGCCACTTATACAAGGTGCAATCTGCGAGCAGTTATTCTTCAGCGCATCCGAGAGAGGGGGACTCTAGGCGCGACCTACCGAGGGTTAGGCGCGCTTGACGAGTAATCGGCGCGGGTCAGAAGTTCTCGCAGGAATTACTAAGCGAGAGGGACCGTGCCGTCGCGTCCGAGGGAGGGCTCGTCAACCAGCAGCGCAGTCGCAGAGAAAGTCCAATCCATCCTCGCGAGCAGGGGGCTGACTCTTTATCGGGCATCCCAGCAGTCAATTGCTCGGTATGGCCGAACTTCTCCATATTTCCTTCCGCACAACCTTTACTACGACCTTCGCAAGGGATCATTCCGGCCCAGTGTTCATCAGATATTCGCTTTAAGTCGTATCTCTGGCTACCGGGTGGCGGACTGGCTGCGGGTCTTTGGCTTTGATCTCGAAGACATTACACGGTTGCAGATCCAGCTGCCTTCGAAACGCACACTTGTTCTCGATACCTCGCTCACTGACTCAAACGAATGGATACCCTGGCTTCGCAACCGGCCGATTGGCGAACCGATCCCATCAATCACACCACTCGCGCGGCTTCTGGAGTTGGGGCCTCGGAGGCAAATCGCGTCGGTGTCACAACCCGACCAGCATTTCATTTATGCCAAGGTCGGAGTTGACGATGCATTTGCGTTTCCAGACCTCAAGCCCGGGAGCATCGTGCGCGTGAATCCAGATGTCACCGCCGATCTGGTGGCTAGACAGAACCGCGGCATTTCTGATCGGCTCTTTCTTATTGAGCACAGCAAGGGCTTCTGTTGTTGCCGAATCCGTATCCTGGATGGCGGTGTCATCGTCCCTTTCGACAATGGGCTCTCTTATGCGCAGATCGAGCTGCATTGCCCTCAGGAGGCCCGGCTCTGGGGCGCGCTCGATCTTGAGTTCCGGCCGCTGCTGAGTGGCGAGGAACCGACAGTCCCAAAGGATCTGGCCCGGCACTGGAAACCTCAGCTGCTTCCCGCACAAGAAGACTTTGGGCAACTGCTCAAGAGAACACGTACGCGAATGACTCTGTCTATTCGCGAGGCCGCTGCGATGAGCCATATCATTGCTGAAGTCCTGAAGGATGATCGATACACAACCTCGCCGAGTTCGCTCAGCGATTACGAGATCAGCAACACTCCTCCGCGGGACTTTCATAAGGTGATTACTCTTTGCTCCATCTACGGTCTTCAGTTCCGAACGGTTATGGAACGAATGGGAGTCGATCTGGACGATGCGGGCGCAGAATCGATGTTGGACCGCTTTTTGTTCCGCGCTGAACCGACGGTGGCAGTCACGCACGGCCGCGCAGAGATTATCGGATCGGGATTTCTAGAGAAGGTGCTCGAAGATTGCCAAGAGGTCCCGTTGTTCTTGCGGGATTCATTAGGATACTTTTCTGGTTCTACACGCGTCTCCCTGGATGATTTCTTCTGGGTCGGTGGCGACGACGATCCGCTTCACCCTTATCTGGCAAAAGCGTCCTTTGTTATGGTCAATCGCCGCCGAAAAAAACCATTGCATTTCGCGTCGAAACGATGGTGGGAACAGCCGCTGTACATCATTCTCATGAGAGATGGGAGCTATGTGGCCTGCTGTTGCGCGGTTGAAAGCGGCCTGCTCGTGATTCATCCCTACAGCCCCGATTTTCATCGTTCCGCACAGTTCCGACTTCACCAAGATGCGGAAGTCGTCGGGCAAATTGTCGCGATCGTGCGGCGGTTTTCATGAGGTCGTCTGCGTAAGGGAGAGTGAGTTCTCACAGAGGACCCGTGGGCATTCAGCCGAAGTTCACTTCCTGATGTGCTAAACAGGAGTTTGCCATCCATAGCGAGGAGCGCAAGCGGTTATGCCTTCTGGCGTAACGCTGAACGGCGTATAGGCTATGCGACTTTGGATCGGATCCAGCAGAGGAGCAAAGGGTCCAGAAAAAAATACTCCCCCCGGTAACGATCGATAATATCGCGCGCATCCAGGGAGTGGAGCGCCTTCTGAACACTTGACGCCGGGCCGAGGCGAAACTCGCCGCGGACAGCCTGGGAATATATCTCCGCCGCTCCCCGATGGGCCAGCGCCTGCAAGGTCGCACGCTGTCGAGCCGGCAGTTGCTCCCAAAGGAGCTCGTAGTACGTAGATTGGCCGATCACAAGCTTATCAATGACCCTCTTGACATCAGGGGTACTCAAGGTGCGTTTATCCGCGATTTCCGCATAGTCCCAAAGCTCGTGTGCGATACGCTGCACGTCATAGGGAATTAGATCAGCCGTAGCGAGCAGAGCAGACAGGGCACCATCATCGATTGTTCTCCCCCGTCTGTGGAACTGCGAAGTTATGAAGTCCTCCCAAGCCTCGGCCGGAATCTTGTCCAGAAACATTTGGGGGCCCGCTTTGTGAAAAGGGCGCTTAGCAGAAAGCATTTCCTGCATGAGCGAAGGCTGGGACCCGGCAAACACGTAGCCCACTTCCCTCTGTTGCTGAACTTGATTTCGAATTGCGTTCTCGATCGAGCCTCCGTCGAATTCCGAGATTTGTTGAAATTCATCGAGGCAGATAGCCATGCGGAAGCCCGCATTTTTCGTCAGCTCCCCAGGCAAGGCAAAAACATCGGGGGCGATCGGAGCAGGGTCGAAGCCGGTCCCTTTGCCAATCGAAACACTTACCTCGCCCGTATTGATGTTGTAATTGATATCGGGCTTGACCTGCCGCCCGAAACGCGAAATCCAATCCTTTACTCGCTCCCACGGACCCGCCGCGCGCAGCACTTTCTCCGCAAACTTCTCGAGAAACTGCGCATAGCTGGAATAGCTGCTTACAGTGAGATTAACCGTGTGTATGTGCCTCTTCTTCAATTTGAGCATGGCAACGGCCACCAAGGAGCTCTTGCCAAAGCGTCGCGGGGAAAGGAGGAAGACCTTTTGACCATCCGCCAAGTCGCGCACCAATTGGCTCAACTCCTGCGTCCGATCGACAAATCTCGCGTCGTCGATGATTTCGCCAAATACAAAAGGATTTTCTGGAGTCATTACGCCAATCAGCGTAACGCTAATTGGCGTAATCTGCAACCCAGCTGGTGAAATTTCTCCATCTCAATTGGACTCGGTTGTCGCTTTTTCGGACGTTTTTCCTTATTTCCCGGCCCCTCATTTCGATGATTTCTCTCGGGACTTTGTGTTGATTGATGGAAATCCGGACAAAGCACTGATTTTCTGGACAAATCCCATCCGCGTCCCTATGCTCGACATGATTGCTGATGTCGCCGGCATTCGGGGAAGCCGCACGTTGTCCTCTGTCATTCAGCAGCGAACGTCCCACTGGCCGCCGCCCGAACTCGTTTGGTTGATCAAAGAAATTCGGCCACTTTTGCATTGGCATCTGGCCAGTTTCCTGTGTATCACTATTGGCAGCCTTCTTGCGTTGCTCTCGCCGCTGCTGCTTAAGTGGCTTATTGATGGCATCATTCCGCAACGTCACGTTGGACTGCTGCTGCTCGCGGTCGCGTTGATTTTCCTCGGTCACCAGGGGAGGGTTGCCCTAACTAGCCTGGGCAGCTACCTGATGCTCAGCGCTTCCCAGAAAATGGGGCTCACGCTGAGAGTAAAACTGCTCAAGCATCTGGATACTCTTTCTGCGGACTACTACGATGACACGCCGGTGGGCTCGGCCATGTATCCACTCAAGGAACCAATCGAGGAGATCTCCTATTTCGGATCCGATCTCCTGCCGGCGGTTCTGCGGATGCTGCTTACGACCGCATTCACATTAGCAGCTATGTCCGCGCTGAGCCCGGCGCTCACGTTGACCGTCCTTCCTCTGATTCCCGCTTTCCTAGTGACAAGGCAGTACTTCCGAAAAAAGCTTGCAACCCACGCTGATGACGCACAAACGATCAGCTCGCATGGAGTAACTTCCTCGAGGAGCATCTCTCGTCGGTGATTTCGATTCAGCTTCTTGGCCAGGAAAAACGACAGGAGCGACGGGCGTTCCGGCTTCTGGCGCACTCACTACGGTCACTGCAGCGGCTTTATCGCACCTCCACCTGGTTCACAGTCTGGAGTTCTTTCGCGATTGTTCTCGCAATGTCCTCAGTAATTGGCTATGGCGGGAAGAGCGTGCTCGCGGGCACATTGAGTATTGGAAGCCTGGTTGCCTTTTACGGTTTTGTGACACAACTTTTTGACCCACTCAGTGGCGCCTCCGAGCTCTACGCCAGAGCGCAGAAAACCTTTGCCAGCATTCGCCAAGTTCAAGCCGCATTGGCTCTGCGGCCGGGTGTCACAAGTGTTGCGGGAGCACTCATACTCGCCGGACGATATCCCGCCGTTGTCGAGTTTGCTGCGGTCGAGTTTGGTTACACCAGGAACAAGGATTTGCTTCACATCCCATCGCTTCGGATACAAGCTGGGGAACAGGTAGCAATCGCGGGAGAGAACGGCGCCGGGAAGAGTACGCTTGTCAAGCTTATCGCCAGGCTATATGACCCGGTTTCGGGCGAAATCCGGTTAGGTGGCGAAGACATCCGGAAGATTCAAATCAAGAGCCTGCGCCAGAGCGTGTGTTATCTGCCGCGCGATCCGGTGTTGTTCGAGGGCACGGTCGCGACCAACTTGCAGTTCGTCCGGTCGGCAGCTTCCGAGAAGGAGATGGAAGACGCGATCCGGATGGTGGGGTTGTCCGACTTCGTGGGATCACTGCCCAACGGCCTTCGCCAGCGAATCGGACCTGACGGGTGCCAGCTTTCGGGTGGAGAACGCCAACGCCTTGCCATCGCCAGAGCCCTTCTACAACAACCGCGAGTTTTGATTCTGGATGAGGCGACTTCCTGTCTTGACCAGGCCGCAGAAGCGAGTATCCTTCACGGCCTGCGGCGAAATCTCAGTTTGTCAACCTGCATTGTCATCTCGCACCGGCTTTCTACGTTTTCGACCTTCGGACGGGTTCTTCTTATCTCACGCGGATGTATTGTCAGCGATGGCGATTGCAGTTCGTTCCTGGTCACACGTGCCGTTCGCGCCGACTCGGCGCTTTCCACAGACTAGTTTCAAACTGGCCGCACTTACTCGATCGCACAGTTAAGTACAAGCTCGCTGCGAGCTTAGGGTATGCACGCGTTCGGGAGAACGGCCTTGATGCGATCGGACTAGGACGCAATAGCGAACAGAACACAGTTCACTGTTCGGCGAGTGCCCCGAAAATTTTGTAGACCTGCCAACAACATCCACGCGAGTAGGTCGCTTTTCTGGAAAATTGCAACTTTTTCTCGCTTTCAATAAGCGAAGGTGTCAAAGTGCGTGCAGCATGCGACTGCGGCGCATCCGCATTTAAGGCGTGACCCCGCACGGTCGGTAAGAATGCCCCATTCTTCCCATCTCGCGATCACCAAGGACGGCGGGGTTGTGCTGGATCTGAAACACGATCGGTTGTTGAAATTGAACGCCATTGCCACTGAGATGTGGACTCTGCTGAGCCGCGGGATTCCGGAGACTCAGGTTATCGAGGAGATCGCGCATCGCTACGGCGTCGATCGATTGCGTGTAGGGGAGGACTTGACAGCGGTTCTTCGCAGAGGTAAGGAGCTGGGCCTATCCCCAGACTTGGTCTCGATTGCGGTACCCACGGAACAGGAACCTCGAAAGGGTGAGAAGCGGTGCGTTCCAAGCAAGCAAGAACAGGCTGTGTTGAACACGTTACCGAAGGCTGTGGATGTCGTTAAAGCGATTTTGGGACTCGGGCTTTTCGACATCGTTCTTTCGTGTCGCTCTCTAGAGACTCTCTGCTCCGTCGTCAGATCGTGGCCCGCAAAATCCCTGCATGTCGTGAACGAATCTACCGTGATCGCCCAGGTTTCATGCGCCGTCGAACGAGCTTCCGTCTGGTATCCAAAGAAGGCTCTCTGCCTACAGCGCTCGGCAGTCACAACCTGCTTGTTACGTCAGCATGGAATTCGCGCGTATATGGTTGTTGGGGTTCGTGCGATGCCATTTCTTGCTCACGCCTGGGTTGAGGTCGAAGGAAGAGTCATCAACGATTTTTCACGTGTCAAGATCTTTTACCAATCGGTCACATCTTATTAGCGATCTGAGGCGACGCCATGAGCATTCAAGCCGGAATTTGCTGCTTCGATGGCCGGCGGGTATCGCGTAGTGAAATCGCTTACTTACTTCAGGGGTTGGAACGGCGAAGCCCGGATTACTTTCGGATTCATGTATCGAAATCATTTGGCGCTGGCTTCCGAGGTCTGCTAATCGCTCCCGAAGACAAAACAGATCAGCCTCTTGCAGGACTGAGCGGATCCATAATCACTTTCGACGGAAGACTTGACAATCGCAACGAGCTTTTCGTCGGACTTGGTATGTCATTATCCGATACCGTCAGCGATGCAATGCTGACGTTGATCGCATACGAAAAGCGGGGTCGCGGTTGCTTTGATCTACTCAAAGGCGAGTTTGCGTGTGTTATCCGCGATGAACGAAGCAACTCGCTATTCTTGTTCCGATCTCTCTGCGGTACGCGGCCCCTCTTTTACGTTATTACTCACAATCAGATCGTTTGGTCTTCAGAGCTGGATGACCTCGTAGTCAAATCCGGAATCGACCCCGTCGTCAACGATACCTATGCGGTGGGCTACGCATATTGCCAACCAGACATTGATGAGTCGCCGTTTCGAAATGTAGAAACAGTTTCCCCTGGGACCTATATCGAATTCAGAGACACGGCCAAGCCTGGCCCTGCGGTCTCTGTTTGGCATCCGGAGAGAATTTCGACATTGTCGTTAGGGTCGGACGACGAGTATGCGGATGCCTGGAGACATCATGTGCAAAACGCGATTGCGAGTAAGCTTCGCACCATGGGCCCGGTGTTTTGCGAATTGAGCGGCGGGCTCGATTCTACGACTTTGGTTCTGATCTCGGACCAAATACTTGAGAGCAAGGGTCGTGCCATTAGTGAACTGACTACTACTTCCCTCACATTTGAGACGTCAAGCACATGCGACGAAAGCCATTTCATCCGTATCGCCGAAACTGCTCGCGGTCGCAAAGGGATCCATATTTCCGAGCACGTGCAACAACCGACTTTTGGGCTAAGGGACACCGCTTTCACAGGAGCGCCGAGCGCTCATCGCTTTACACCGGGAAGATATCGGGCGATCTCAGAAGCGATGAAGCTTGCAGGAGCGCGCGTATTGCTAACCGGCATAGGAGGTGATCACGTGTTTTGGTCAGACCAAGAGGGCAGCCCGGAACTAGCGGACTTTCTGCTTGGTTGGCGCCTCGGATCTTTATTCACGCACGCTAGTCAATGGAGTAAAGCTTCTCGCGTACCGCTGTGGCGGATTTTGTTGTCACACGCGCTGACGCCGGTCGCAGTGACCGCCGGACTAGGCTCCTGGTTGCCGTCGGAGATTACGCGGTGCCCATGGATTCCCAAGAAGGCATGTAAATGGCTAGTCCAGGCGGGTCGCGATCAGGGGATGGCGATCAATGACGGTATCGACTTACCGAGTCGGCGCGTTCGGGAAACCATGATTCGAGCGTTTCGCGCCCTGCTTTCAGCGGGCCACTTCCAAGGTCACCAACAGATTTATTTCTCTCACCCCTACTCAAATCAGGAGTTGATTGATTTCGTGCTCGGTCTGCCAATGAACCAGCTGGCGCGACCTGGGCAGGATCGATTTCTCATGCGGCGTGCCACGCAGGGACTGCTGCCCGAAGCGATCCGAAATCGGAAAAGCAAAGCGACGATTGATGAAGCCGCGTGCCGTGTGCTGCAACACGAACGAGATGAAATTGGCGATATCAAGGCACTCGAAGTGTGCCGAAGGAATTACGCGGACCCTGTTGCGCTCGCAAAAGCGATGCCCGGGGTATTTATGGGCAGGTGCGATCACAGTTATGCGCTCCTTCGGCTTATGAATCTCGAGCAGTGGCTTCGGTCGCTCCGAAACCTTGGCACGTGCCGAGCCCTCTCCCAAAATGAAGAGTCTCCGCTACTTTTGCACTCGAGCCCCATACCAAGTTCGTCGGGCGATTCCATCCAGCACTCGACTTCGGCAAGCCCCATAGGATGGAGAAAGGAGGAACCATGTATTCGACACCCCAGATTGAGAACGTAGGAAAGGCGAGCGAGCTAATCCAGGGCAACATCGGAACCGGCGGAGAGCCGGGTGTGAGCGGGCATACCAAGCCCACGATGCTGACGGAACTCGAGGTCGACTGAACGAACAATGTGCGGGGCGGACATGCCGGCTGCCCGCCTCGTGCGTACTTGGGAGCCTTCGGGCAAGCGATGGCACGGATTAAAACTATTCTCGTTCAAAAATCGGAGAAACAAGTCAAGGTCGTGCCCATCCCTGGCTGGTATTTGGATCTGACGATCGACGTGGACGCAGAAACCGCTTTGGAGGGGATTCGGCAGCACTTCCTCAAGCGCTGGACAGCAAAGGTTCATGCTCTACAATGGGTTTTCCCGGAGGATATCTTCCCGCCGCCACGTCAGGAGCTGGCTTCGTTCTTGGTCGTCTTGGTAGAGGATATCGGTAAGGTTCCCGTGGAAAGCACACACGAGAACGTCCCTTCAGAGGAACTGTCCCCTTTTCTGCTAGCTGCTGTGAACCCGAGCGCTTGCGAGCCCTGGAGTCTGCCCAACTGGCTTCATGATTTGTCGACTTGGATAGAGATCCACTTCCGCGCGACAAGACAGATTTCACAGACTCGAACCTGCCCGAACGGCGCCGTGGTGAGAATTGATTGCAGGGAGGGGAGCTACTACCTCAAGACCCAGTCGAGTGCTCTTGCCTATGAATCCGCATTATTGAGGATCCTAAGTCAACGCATGCCAGGAACCTGCCCACCGATCCTTCCCATCACTCCAGACATGAACACCCACATAACCCAAGCAATTGAGGGTCATCTCGTCAACGCAGGCGACAGTCCGAGCGACTGGAGCGCGACCTTGCGCGACGTAGCGAGATTTCAGATTGGATCGCTAGATTCCGTAAAGGAACTCTGCAATGCTGGAATTCCGTGTCGTCACCATACTCTGCTCGAAACAAACCTCGACGAGATTCTGTGCAATGCGGTCAGTCTCCAGGCGAACGCACCAAATGGGCTGAAGCCCAATGAACTGCGAAATCTAGAACGACTGCGGACCAGCATGGGTCCTGATTTCGAGACTCTCAACCGATGCGGTTTACCCGCGAGCCTAATTCATGGCGACTTGAATCAAAGCAATGTTCTCAAGGGGACATCAGGTAGAACCGTACTGATCGATTGGGCGTTGTCGAGAATTACCCATCCCTTTTTCACGCTCGGGTCCGCACTTTTTGCTTCCACCCGGAGAAACCTACCAGGCTACGAGGCAAGCTGCGATGCTTACCTCGAACCATGGTTTGATTTCGGATCTCTCGACCGACTGCGGGCGGTATTGGACGCCGCGTCTCGCCTTTTCTGGCTCGATTCAACAATTGCAATATGCTCGCTCTGTCAGCCGGGGCATGTCCGCAACCTCATCAACCTTCCGAGGTTCCTGCGAGCCACTCTCAATGCGTACCGACTTCTGGTTTAGCGCCGACGGCACGATTTTCCACCAGTTCATCCCGAACGGATTGACGGCTGGATTGTTTGCTATCGCTTGCAGAACGACGCATGGATCGCCAGCGCGCATATTGCTCCGTTTTTGCAGAGTCTGGATCTTCTTCCCCTTTGAGCCAAAAGCAAAACCAATCGACCGCCGCCTGTTGTGATGTCAGTCGCTCCCAAGGTTTGACAAGATTGTGGGTGCCGTCAGGAAAGATCAGGAACTCCTCTGGCTTCCCTAGCATTTTCAAGATTTCATGAATTTCCCACATTAGCGGCACGTATCGAAGCCCATCAGGCTCCTGGCTCATGATGGGGGTTGTCACATTTTCCAAGTGGAATGGCAGAGCGCTGCGCCAAAATGTCTCAAAATTCATTCCGACCGGTACGCTGGCGTTTCCTTGCATATTCCAGAGCCGTCCGTAAGCCGTCGCAAGATAGGCAAAATACCCCATGTCCCCTCTCGCGGTGCTGAGGACTGCCGCGTAGTTGTAGGATGGCTTTGGATGTGCTATTGCATAGACGACGGTCCAGGATGTCGCGCTGTGGCCTTGTAAACCGACCCTATTCCGATCAATGAGCCCCCTCCGTTCCAGCAGATCGATCGCCGACTCATAACCCAGCAACTCGTGTTCTGCATTTTCGGAAGAATAATAAGGTCGCGAGATGGGTGGAGGATTTCCCATCTCATTCGCGCAGTGTCCTTCTTGCAGCACCACGATGCCATTGCTCGCCAGCACTTGAGCAGCATAGCCTGTCGCGCCTCCTGGCCCAAACCCTGTGAGATCAAACTTATCAGTGGTACAGCCGTGCGTTTGAATAACTAATGGGTACGGTTTACCACGGGTACCCTCAGCGGGCGTGTAGAGGTCTCCCGACCAGACGGTTCCGTCAGAAGCTGCCCACGTAATCAGTGTCACGGGGCCAACTTGCAAGTTTCGAAGTTGAGGATTGAAATCAGTGAAGATTCTTGTGCGTCCTTTGCGATGATCGACTGCTTTCAGGTTAGGAGGCCTGTTGAGTCCTTGGTCGAGGGATATGGTAATCCGACCATCTGAACTCGATCTCAGCGCTGAATCAATATCGGCGATGCTAATCTCACGCCACGCTAAGCCTGCTTTCTGATACGTAGC
>DATNMU010000046.1:0-2552 GCA_035602195.1 Candidatus Acidiferrum sp. | reverse complement strand
CGTAAGCGCGGCGAAGGCGAACTGGCGGTCCGGGCCGCCTTCGGCGATGCACTTTTCGTCCGCCCGGCAGTGATGTTCGGACCGGACGATGCGTTTCTCACTGCCATCCTCAGGCTCCTCCGCCAGTTCCCGATCTATCCGATGTTCGGCCGCGGCCTGACCAGATTGCAGCCGGCCTATGTGGGGGATGTTGCGGAGGCGATTGGCCGGATCATGCAGCGAGCGGAGACGCCTTCAACGATCTTCGAGTTCGGCGGCCCTCGCGTCTACTCTTACGAGGAGTTTCTTGGAGCCGTTGCGTACCAAGCTGGACTTGCGCCCCGACTGATTCCAATCCCGTTTGCCGTTTGGTATGCACTCGCATGGGCCTCCGAAATGTTCCCAAGTCCGCTCCTCACGCGCAATCAAGTGGAACTGATGCAAATCGACACCGTGTCATCGCCGAAGATGCCTGGATTTGTTGAACTTGGGATTTCGCCGCACTCGATCGAGGCAATCCTCCAGAAGATGCAGTCGAATTGCGGATGAAAGAGGCCGTATGGCCAAAAAATTAAATCTAAAAGAAAGTCGGGTAATTATCTCATCCCAGCGTAGCCTCACCGCGTGTCGTCCGCTAGGTTTTGTGGGACGATCCATGGCGCCGATTGTGGGTCGGCGAGCGAGAGGGGGAAGTTATGGAGTGGGGACGTATCCTAGCCTACATCACCGGGACCGTGGACCAAGAGCTGCTGCTACGGAATGAGTATTTGGTTGCTGAAAACCGAATCCTGAAGTCCCAGTTGAAAGGGCGCCTGAAGCTCTCGGATGTCGAACGTACGAAGCTCGGCGAAATTGGACACCGACTGGGCCGAAAGGCCCTCGGCGAGGTGGCGGCTACCGCCCTGCCCGACACCATCCTGGCATGGTACCGAAGGCTCATAGCTCGCAAGTTCGATGGATCACAGGCACGTCGAGCCCCGGGGCGGCCACGAATCGACAGAGAAGTTGAGCAATTGATTGTTCGCATGGCCGACGAGAACCGGTCCTGGGGTTATGATCGGATTGTTGGGGCGCTAGCCAATCTGGGGCATGAGATCTCGGATCAAACGGTCGGCAATGTTCTGCGCCGTCACGGCCTGCCGTCCGCACCGGCGCGCAAGCACACGACGACCTGGGCGGCATTCATTCGGGTTCACCTGGCGGTTCTGGCGGGCACCGACTTTTTCACAGTGGAGGTCCTCACGCTGCGCGGACTGGTGACTTACTACGTGCTGTTCTTTATCCATCTCGAGAGCCGCAAGGTGGAAATCGCCGGGATCACCATCCACCCGAACGAGCAATGGATGCAGCAAATGGCTCGGAATGTGACTATGGAGGGATGCGGCACCCTTCGAGACTGCCGCTATCTCCTGCATGACCGCGACACGAAGTACACCATCTCCTTTCGAGCGATCATCGAGTCAGGCCGGGTCAAGACGCTCCCGCTGCCTGCGCGAAGTCCGAACTTGAACGCCTATGCCGAACGCTGGGTGAGATCGGTCAAGGAGGAGTGTTTGTCGAAGATCATTGTCTTTGGTGAGCGCTCCTTGCGGCGAGCGCTGAGTGAGTATGTGGCGCATTACCAGGCCGAGCGGAATCATCAAGGGAAGTCCAACGTCCTGTTGTTCCGTCGGGTCACGCAAACGCGTCACGAGGAGCCGGTACAATGTCGCGAGAGGCTGGGTGGGCTCCTAAACTATTACCATCAAGAGGCGGCGTGAGCAGCTGGAAGAGTCCCGGATCAACATTTGGCAATGGCCGGTGGCCCGATGCTTCTCATCAGTCCGCAAAGCCAGGCTTCGTGATTAAATGGGGCTGACCAATGAGACCGATCAAATCCGGGCCGCTGATCGATCAGGAGATCGAGGAACTTGACGCGTTTCTGCTTTCCGACGACGGCCTCGAAAATGCAATGGATGTGTCCGGCCTCGACGGCTTTCTCTGCGCAGTGCTATCGGGGCCGAATGTCATCATGCCGTCGGAATGGATGCGGTGGGTTTGGGATTCTACGGAAGGCAAGCAGTCTCCGGAGTTTACGAGCGAGAAGCAAGCGCAACGCATCCTTGACCTACTGATGCGCCACGCGAACGATATTGCAGTCACGTTGACCCAGTTCCCGCAGTATTATGAGCCGCTTTTCTTAGCACGCGACCACAAAGGACGCACTGTGTCGATTGTCGACGAGTGGTGCTGCGGCTACGTCAAGGGCATCGCACTCGACCCTTCGGGTTGGCAACCGCTCTTCGAAGCGCATCCCGACTGGTTCGAGGCCATCCATCTCTACGGCACCGAAAGCGGCTGGGACAGGCTGAAGGAATTAGTCGAGGCTTACCAGGATGCCGATGCGAGACATCAGGCGTTCGTAGAATTGATAGCGCCAGCCGCTCGCAACGTCCATGCGTACTGGCTTGCCCGCCGTGCACCTGCGAGAGACACCATCGACGATACGCGACGACCGATTCACAAGGTGCTCGTTCCCGGCCGCAACGACCCATGCCTCTGTGGCTCTGGCAAGAAGTTCAAGCACTGCCATG
>DATNMU010000045.1:0-5186 GCA_035602195.1 Candidatus Acidiferrum sp. | reverse complement strand
CCGAATCTGCGCTCGAAAAAAGCGAGCGACTGGAGCAACTGCGCTTTTTGGAAAATGGGATTCCGATCTATGTCGGCGAGACTCGTTATGACTCGGTGGGCGTGGACACGGAGGAAGATTTGCAGCGAGTCAAAGAAATCGCGCTCAAGCGAACACTCGTGTAGCGCGTGGCAACGAGTGCGTCTTGGCTCGCCTTCAGTTACCGAGATCAACACCAGACGAATATCTTCATCCCAGGTCATGGGAAGAAGGACAGACAAGATGGACAAACCACTGAAGTATCCAACTATTTTTAACAGCACCGACGTGGCGATTGTCAGCAAGATGGATCTAGCCGCGGCGGTTGAATTTAATTGGGAAACCGCATACAACAATATTCAGGCCGTGCGACCGGGCATGCCCGTTTTTCAGCTGTCCTCCAAAACTGGAGACGGGATGCAAATGTTTTTGGACTTTCTAGCCTCGCGCCTGACGGCATTACGGAACCCCGCGACAGTCTGATCGTCGAACGCCATGATTGGTTTTCTCTCCATTCTCGCAGTCGGATTTTTCCTGGGCATGCGTCATGCCACTGATCCCGACCATGTGATCGCGGTTACCACCATCGTGAGCAACCAGCGGAACAGGGCTCAGGCTGCGCTGATCGGGGCATTCTGGGGCGTGGGACACACGGTTACTATCTTCGCGGTTGGCACCGCAATCATTCTTTTCAATCTCGTGATCCCAGTACGCGTGGGTTTGAGCATGGAATTATCGGTAGCCGTAATGCTGATTATTCTTGGCTTGATGAATGTGTCCGGATTTTTGCGTTCGATTCCTAGTGGACCGGTTCTGACTCCTGCACGAGACAACGTCGACACTGTTGTCCACTCGCACTCTCACAGTCACGGAAGCCACACGCACAGTCACCCCCACGTTCACCTTGCCGAAGAACATTCTGACGCCCCGGTCGCTTGGATGGATCGGATGTTTGGCAGGACTGGCTTGTATCAATATCTTCGGCCATTTGTGGTGGGAGTGGTGCACGGACTTGCCGGCTCGGCGGCGGTAGCACTGCTGGTGTTAACCACGATTCGAAACTACCACTGGGCAATTGCGTACCTCTTGATCTTTGGAGTTGGCACCATCGCTGGCATGATGTTGATCACCATGAGCATCGCCTCCGCGTTCGTAATGGTCGGAAGGGGCCGGGAGAAATTCTCCCGCCGGTTGGCATTCGCTTCAGGCTTATTGAGTCTTGGTTTCGGACTGTTCGTGGCCTACCAGATTTGTTTTGTTAACGGCCTGTTCACGAACCACGCGCAGTGGATTCCTCGCTGAGAAAAGCTACGCAAACGGATCTAGCGCGACGCACGCTTCAGAAACTTCTGCGCCGGCCGCGCCCCGCCGCGTAGCACCAACTCGCAAAGATGGTCGATAAAGTCGGGCGTCATTTTGTCATGCCGGATGAGGAACCGCATGTAAATGGGCCCGTAGAGTGAGTCTAGAACTAAATCCAGATCAATATTCTTGCGCAGTTCGCCGCGACGAATTGCCCGACGAAGCGTCGCATAGGCCTCCAAACGCCGTGGCATCAGGAAGCGCTCGCGAAAGGCGCTGATGAGTTCTTTGTCGCTCTGCCCGCCACCAAGAATTGCGGAGACGATGCGGCCGCGGCGGCTGCGAAAAATTTTCACCAACTGACGCATCTGCTGACTCATATCCGTACACACCGACCCTGTGTCGGGATAATGCAGATGACGCGTCGTACTGTTGGCGAACGCGTCGGCGATAAGCGCGGCCTTGTTCGGCCACCATCGGTATACCGTCGCCTTGCCCACCCCGGCATGCGCCGCTACGTCTTCGATGGTCAGGTCCGAGAAGCCATTTTTGCCCAGAATTTTCAGCGTACTTCGCAGAATCGCCAGTCGCGCGTGTTCGCTGCGCGGCCGTCCGGGCGCACGAGCCTTACGGCTTTTGTGGTCATGATTGGCCGAGGGCTTTTGCCGCATAGTGCTACCCTACCATATAATAGGAACCGATTTAGGATCCAATACGATCAGTATCGAATCTAAATCGAAATCTGTGGGTTCCTACTTAACAACAGTGCAGCGCGATCTCGCTTCTCGTTCAAATTCTGGAGTGGTGGCCTAGCCGATGTGGATTGTTGCGTTAGCTCTCCGGCGTCCGTACACGTTTGTGGTGATGGCCCTCGTCATCATTATCCTTTTCTTTGTAACAGTTTTCCGTACTCCAACCGACATTTTTCCCAACATCGATATTCCAGTAGTTTCCGTGGTCTGGTTTTACTCCGGTATGTCGCCGCTGGATATGGCCGACCGCATCGTAGCCAACTCCGAGCGCGGCATCACCACTACGGTTAACGATATTGAGCACATGGAGTCACAGTCGGTTAACGGCCTGGGTGTCATTAAGGTTTTTTTTCGCCCCGGAACCAACGTCCAGGGCGCAATTGCTCAGATCACTGCAATTGCCCAAACGACGGTTCGCAGCCTCCCACCCGGGACAACCCCTCCGCTGATTATTTCTTATAGCGCCTCGACTACCCCCATTATCCAACTCGGCCTCAGCAGTAAGACTCTGCCGGAGCAGCAACTGTTCGACCTTGGCCAGAACTTCTTGCGCAATTTTCTGGCAACGGTTCCGGGAGCCGCGACCCCTTTCCCCTACGGAGGCAAGATTCGCCAGATTCAGGTCGATCTCGATCTTCCAAAACTCCATGCGTACGGGCTCTCCCCCAATGACATCGTGAATGCGGTGAATGCGCAGAACATCATTCTTCCGACCGGTACTGTCAAACTTGGCCCCACGGAATACAACGTGGAAATGAATGGGACGCCGGAGACCATCCCGGAGTTGAACGACCTGCCCGTCAAGACCAGCAACGGTTCCACGCTTTATATGCGTGACGTCGCGCACATCCGCGACGGTTTTGCGCCACAGACAAATATCGTCCGCCAGGACGGTAATCGCGGCGCGCTGATGTCGATCTACAAGAATGGGAACGCTTCTACCCTGCAAATCGTCGCCGGCATCAAAGATATCGTTTTGCAAGCCGCACAAGCGTTGCCGCCGGAACTGAAGGTTACGGCGTTGTTTGATCAATCGTTGTTTGTCCGGGCTTCGATTCAGGGTGTGGTGCGCGAGGGGTTGATCGCTGCGGCTCTCACTGCGGTGATGATTCTCATTTTTCTAGGAGACTGGCGTCCCACCATTGTCATTCTGATCTCCATTCCTCTATCGATTTTTGTGTCGATCATCGTGCTTGGTGCGATTGGTGAAACCATCAACATCATGACACTGGGAGGATTGGCGCTGGCCGTAGGAATTCTTGTCGATGACGCTACCGTCGAGATCGAAAACATCGAGCGCAATCTTGCCATGGGCAAGGAAATGAAGCAGGCCATTCTTGACGGCGCTCAGCAGATTGCCGTCCCGGCATTTGTTTCGACGCTCAGCATTTGCATCGTGTTCGTTCCGATGTTTTTCTTGAGCGGTGTAGCCAAATTCTTGTTCGTTCCCCTCGCGGAAGCAGTGAGTTTTGCCATGCTGGCCAGTTACCTGCTGTCGCGAACCCTGATTCCGACGCTCGTTATGTTCATCATGCGGGGACATGAACATCGCGCCGACGCGCCAAAGTCGTTTTTAGGACGCTTCCAGCGCGGCTTCGAGCGGAAGTTTGAAGACTTCCGCCGCGGCTACGAGCAATTGCTGGAGACTACGCTCGAGCACCGGGGAATCTTCGTTCTTTGCTTCCTTGTGTTTTGCCTGCTCTCTCTCGGCCTGTTCATGTTTCTGGGCCAGGATTTTTTTCCGCAAGTGGATGCCGGGTTGTTGCGCCTGCATGTCCGCGCCCGTCCTGGTCTCCGGGTTGAGGAAACTGCTCGACTCGTCGATCAGGTTGAGGCTGCACTGCGCCAGGAGATTCCTAATGGTGAATTGCAGACAATTCTCGACAACATCGGACTACCCAACTCGGGGATCAACCAGTCGTACAGCTCCAACGGGACCATTGGGACCAGCGATGCGGAGATATTGATTGCGCTCGATCCGGAGCATCACCATCCCACTGCTGATCACATCCGTCATTTGCGCGAGGTGCTTCCCCATCGCTTTCCGGGAGTGGAATTCTTTTTCCAGCCCGCCGATATCGTCACACAGATATTGAACTTCGGTTTGCCCGCCCCCATCGACGTACAGATTGTGGGAAACGATATGGCGAACAGTTATCAGATCGCGCAGCAGATCGCCAACAGAATGCGGCATATTCCTGGCGCGGCCGACGTGCACGTGCAGCAGTTGCTATCTGACCCCACCCTGCATATGGATATCGAGCGCACGCGAGTCACGCAGGTTGGCCTGACGGCACGCGATGTAGCACAGAGCCTTTTGGTTACGCTCAGCGGAAGCTTCCAAACCTCGCCGAACTTCTGGCTCAACCCTCGCAACGAAGTTACCTACCAGATTGCCGTGCAGGCTCCGCAATATCGCATGACGAATCTGCAGGACCTGATGGATATTCCGGTGATTTCGCCGCAGGGTCCCCAGCTGATGAGCAACCTCGTGCAGATATCTCCGGTCGCCAGGCCGGCGACGGTGAACCACTACAACGTGCAACCAGTCGTCGACGTTTACGCCAGCACGCAGGATCGCGATCTGGGCGCAGTCTCTGCCGACACGAATAAAGTTCTGAAGTCATTCGAGAAGCAGTTGCCCCGAGGCACGCACATCGTGGTGCGCGGCCAGGTGGTGACCATGCGAAATTCATTTATTGGGCTGGGTCTCGGCTTGATTGGGGCCATCCTGCTCGTTTACCTGCTGATCGTGATCAACTTCCAGTCGTGGCTCGATCCCTTTATTATTATCGCGGCGCTTCCCGGCGCACTGGCTGGAATCTGCTGGTTTCTTCTGCTGACCCGGACCACGTTGAGCGTTCCGTCGCTGACGGGCGCGGTGATGTGCATGGGAGTCGCCACCGCCAACTCGATTTTGATGGTAAGTTTTGCGCGGGAACAAATGGATGAAGGGATTCCCGCGGCGCAAGCTGCAGTCGCCGCGGGATACACGCGGGTGCGCCCCGTGCTGATGACCGCATTGGCTATGATCATCGGCATGGTACCGATGGCACTGGGTTTTGGCGAAGGCGGCGAACAGAATGCGCCGCTGGGACGTGCCGTGATTGGCGG
>DATNMU010000044.1:0-11779 GCA_035602195.1 Candidatus Acidiferrum sp. | reverse complement strand
CCTCCAATCCGGCAACTTATCCGCGGCGCAGACCGACTTTGCCACGCTGCAGAGTCTGGCTGCGCCATCCAGTTCCAGCACCTCGGCGTCACAAAGCAACAGTCCCATCGCCCAGGCTTTCGCCCAGTTGGGCAAGGATCTCCAGTCCGGCAATCTCTCGGCAGCGCAGCAGGATTTCACTACCATCCAACAGGATTTCCAAAATCAAGCGTCCCAGTCACAAACGCAAGCTACCCACGGACATCATCACCACCACGGCGGCGGCAACAGCAGCGATTCCAGCGCCATCAGCCAGTTGTTTGATCAACTGGGCCAGGCACTGCAATCCGGCAATCTGTCCTCCGCGCAGCAAGCCTACACGTCGCTGACACAACAACTCCAGCGGTCCGACCAAAGCACCGGAGTGCAGCCCCAGTCGCCGTCAGTGCCGCTCACCGGCAGCGTCTCGATCAGCGCCTGATTATCGCAGCGAACGTCGAAGTATTGTTTGGTCCCACGCTTAACCCCCATGGCGTGGGGCCTCGCTGTTTCGCCGCGGCCAACTGACGAAATGCTGTTTAATAGCGCATGGCCTTCACCTGGTTCATACTGCTGATCACAATTGCGGGAACGGTTGTTCTCTCGCTGGCATTTCATCGCCGCTCGTTTCTGGGACGCCTGCTGCATGAGCGTATTCCCGACCGACCGCGGCGACGGCTGTTCGTGGCGTCGCTGAGTTTTTTTCTCACTTTCGCTGGAGTGCGCGGCGTGGTCTATTGCATCGAGCATCAGATTCCGCCCTTTCACTTTATCGAGGTCGGCGGACGTCATATTCATCATCTGGTGATCGGGATCGTGATTCTGCTTCTGGTCGGCTACTGCTGGCTCGCCGAAATGGGCACAGGAGCGGATGACTCGTCTATCTTTGTCAGCCGACTGATGTCGATTCTGTACGGTGCAGGCGCGGCGCTTACGCTCGATGAATTCGCACTGTGGCTGAACCTGCGCGACGTATACTGGTCGCGCGAAGGCCGCGCTAGCATTGACGCCATCATTCTGTTCGGAGCGTTGCTCTCGGTGAGCGCGTGGGGCGCTCCGCTGTTTTCACCGAGCGGCAAGAAGAAATAAGCTATCGACGAAACCGAGGAACAGCGACATGGTTGATATATCCATTGCGAACGGCACTCTGACCTTGCACGTCCGTGGAGCCGACAAGCTTTGGGCGTTCAAGAGTTCGCTCGAAATTCCGTTGCGTCACATCTCCGCGATCAGGGCCGATCCCGCGGTCGCTCACGGCTGGTACCACGGAATAAGAATGCCCGGCACCAGCGTCCCCGGCGTCATCACCGCCGGAACTTTCTATCAGCATGGCGAGAGAGTTTTCTGGGACGTTCACAATCCCGATAACACCATCGTGATCGAACTGAAAGACGAGCAGTATAAACAGCTCATCGTCGAAGTCGCCGATCCGAAGGCTGCGGTGGAAATGGTCAAGGCTGTGTTGCCAAAATAAATATTCGGCCGGATGCGTGGGACGCGTCGACGTTCGCGCAAATCCAGATTAAAAAAAAATACGGATCGAATCGATAAAATCTTTTGGCTGAATCACTTGCGGAGGGGTCGATCCGGCTGAATCTGGCTAAAATATTGAATCGAAATATTTTAGCCTTAAAATATTGGCGCGGAATGGCTTAGGTGCGGGCTTCTCGGCTTCTCAGTTGTGAAAGAGCAAATAATTCTTTGGGATCATCATGGAACGAATCGGAGCGAGGCACAAGGTTGGATGTCACGGTGGGCTGTGGATACGTTCCCGCAGAGCCGCCTACCCCACAAAAGGACACATTAGCGGGACCAAAAGTTGTTTCGCCACAGCCAGTTGCAGATCTGAAATCTGACGATGCACCAAAGGCGGAGCCAGTAAGGGCGAATGTCGGAATAGTCCCCGGCTGGCGCAGTGATCAGGCTTGAGCTTGGATGTTCGACCATGCCCCTGTCGCAATCGCATGTGTGTCTCAGGGGCCCAGAACAGCCACTCCAGAGGCGATCCACGATTGCTGTTTTCGTTCCATCGATATTCAGACTCCCAGGTTTGAGAACGATTCTTAGATCGGTATGGGCAATTTCTCCTTCTTCTACATGGTGGACGACGTCGGCGGATAGGACCTCATCCAGTTCGTCGGATGTTGCCAGGGCGCGGATTGCCTTTCCTTTCAGCTCGTATGCGCCACAGTAAACTTGGCGGTCTTTATCTTTTAACTTCCCCTCTGCCCGTTTTTTTTCATTTCTGCGAAATGCTAGTCGGCACCCGTAACTGTGAATTAGTTCCTCGGTAGGGGCATACCTTTCCCAGGTTAAGGACGCTAAAAGGGACCCGTCGTCCTGCTCGTAGAGTTTTAGACACTTTTCCCGCGCAAATGCGCGACCTTTGAACGATACAGGGTAGACGGATTGACGGAACAAACTGTCGCCATCTGGGATGTAGCCGCCGCACCTCATACCGGGCTCAGCCGACGAACTCTGTCGGATCGGTCACCGCTCCGCTGACCAATCTTTGTACCGGTTTCTTGAGGAAGGCTCTAACGGACAGGAGAGCCGTCGACGGATCTGTCAGCTCATTTAAAGAGTATTCCACTCGTCGTTTGATGCGTTCTGGGGAGGATATTAGCGTAGAGATGTGGTCCGCGCTTATAGTCAAATACATATTGTCTGCCCCATATGACCAATTGAAAACAACCGACTTTGTCCCGTGATTGAAGATACGCGGCGCTGGAAATGAATGAACCATGAGCCCGGCCGCAATGTAGCAGGCGGCGTTGTAAACCGGAGGGTCAATTTTCCATTCGTCCCCCTCCTCGAGCTTCGTCATCTCGCCGAGCGCTGCCCCCAGCTCCTGATACTCCTGCTGTCTCAGCTCCGACTCCCAAATGACCGGCACGCTCGAGAACGTCGTCAAGATCAGGGTTTCTGTAGGCATGTCATCCATGAAGCCGGTAGCGCTAAGCTGCAGTTGCACCGTTTTATATGGGGAGGCCGATGCGTCTGGTGGCTTGGAGCTTGAATCTAGAACGACCATCGCTTGTCGGTAGATCTTAGCGGGATAGTTAAGCATTTTGAAATCCCTCAATGTTCAGGCCAATGGCTTGCTGCATTTGCGCTACCGCAGTGAGTGCCTCACGCAACATTGAAGCTGGTTGACCGTTGGGGAGCGGGCTTGCCGTTTGGACGTTATTAATATCGAAATTCACGCTGGCCGCGATGAACTGCTGCGCAGTCTGAGACCCCGAGGCGGGGGTCTGCGTAGAGGTCGTCGGCCCACCAACTTGAACCGCAAGGGTTATGACCTGGAGCCGGTCCACACTCCATTTCGTAATGAAGTTCGTCTTGATACCATCAGCGCTTCGGCTTGCATATGGCCGGTTGATCTGGAAAATAAAGTCTTCTTCGTCGGTTATTTTGACGCCGTATCGCTCGGGTATGCTCGCGGTTAGAACAAAGTTGGCCTCCGCAGAACTCGGCTTCAGAACGAGAAATTGAACACCGAGGGCCACGCGGACTACGGAATTTAGAGCGGCATTTCGGTCTGCGGCGTCGATTATCCTTAACAGTTCGGCTCGAAGTAGAGCTGTATCTTCAATCAGGGGAAACGACGCGTCCTCTTGTGCTTCCTCTTGCGGGGAGGAGGGCGGCGTTAAGTTGAAATCAATCCGTGCTGGTTGAGCAAAGCAACCAGCCTTTAAGCCATTGTGATTCCCGTGTGCTACGGACGGCATGAGAGGGTTCGGCTGCTTCTGAAAACCATCCGGTTCTTCGCCCCAGACCTGCCTATAAAGCTCAAGTGCCGAGAGCGAAGGCGACGACACGGCGGAGGGGAACAAGGTAATGCGGCCGCCTGAGGACTTCCATTCGTTCATTGTCGCACCTTGACTATGGCGTTCTGTCGCGTTTACGGGGAGGCGAAATCGGTTCGTTCATCTCGCAGTCACAAAACTTGGATCGAGTCCCGATTATACAAAACTTCCAAGACCAGCCGATTTTGGCAGTCTTGTCCTTTGCGCGTCAAGTAAAGTTGTTGCCCTTTTAGACGTATTCTGTTGCCTTGAGTGACTGATCTGATCCCTAAAACCGCAGTAGGGGGCTGGCCCACACATCCGCGTTAGTTGGGCATCACTCCGACTGAGGCTGCCCCTCCCACTGATCGGGCCGCTTGCATCTCTTGCGCCGGCGTAACATCCAATACGTAGCGATCCACCACATTATGGGAAACACATTCAAGACCGCGTTCCTGCTGACGGCGCTGACGCTGCTGCTGATGTTTATTGGCCGCTACTTTGGCGGGCAGAATGGCATGCTGCTGGCGCTGGCGTTTGCGGCAGTGATGAACTTCGTCTCCTACTTTTACTCCGACAAAATTGCGCTGGCCATGTATCGCGCACAACCTGTGACACGCGAGCAATTGCCGCGGGCCTACGCGGCGGTCGAGCGGCTGACACAGAAAATCGGGCTGCCGATGCCGAAGATTTATGTGATCCCGACCGAATCGCCGAATGCGTTTGCCACGGGACGCAATCCGCAGCACGCGTCGGTGGCCGTGACTCACGGCATTCTTGGCTTGCTGAATGATGAAGAACTCGAAGGCGTGCTGGCGCACGAACTGGGGCATGTGGGCAATCGCGACATTCTGATCAGCTCCGTGGCCGCGACCATCGCGGGAGCCATCACCATGCTGGCCAGCATGGGACGCTTCGCCATGATCTTTGGAGGGATGGGGGGCGGCGACCGCGACCGGCGCGATGGCGGCGGTTTTGGTGCGCTGCTGATGCTGATTCTGGCTCCGATTGCGGCTAGCCTGATTCAGCTAGCCGTATCGCGCTCGCGCGAATATCAGGCTGACGCGACCGGTGCGCACTACACCGGCAATCCTTACGCGCTGGCCAGCGCATTACAGAAGCTGGACGCTTACTCGAAACGCGTACCCATGACGGCCTCGCCCTCGACCGCGCACTTATTTATTATTCAGCCGCTGCTGGGGATGAATTTCGGCAACCTGTTTTCGACCCATCCGCCGATTGCGAAAAGAATCGAGCGACTGACGGGACGCCCAGCCGAGTTCACGCAGTAAGCTACGCGCCAGTAAGCTACGCACGAACGAAACTCGACGCTTCCAGTGGTTGTGCCGGGCATTCGGTCGGCCTCCCCGACCTCGGCTTGCTGAATCGCCTCCCATTCTCTACACTAAAAGTTTTCCACTCCATTGATGGTGGCTCGCCCCAAAGTTTTAAACTTGAGGCGACGAGAGGGTGCATGGGTTTGCGTTGCGGTGCGTGTGTAGGCTTAGTGGCCAGCATTTCTTTATCATTATTGTTGCCGGCTTGCGGGTACAAGAAAACCGCCGCAAGCTCACCTTTTCCGGCAAAGATCGCCCTGAACACCGGAACCAGTTTTTCGTTGCAAGTAGGAGCGACCATCCTGCTGGCCGCCAGCGCGCAAAACGATGCCGGCACAGCCATCAATCCGACATTCACCTTCACCAGCAGCAATACGTCGATCGTCGACATCGCGCCGAACGGTTTTGCCTGCGCGGGAACCTGGAACGCTCCGCTCTATTCGATCTGCACCCCAGCGGGCATCGGCACGGCTCAGGTGACGGCTTCGGCCCTGGGCGCGACCAGCCCGCCGACGTTGTTTTTCGTTCATCCGCCGGTCGACAACATTCAGATCAGCGTGACTCCGCCGATCAACATTGTTCCTCCGGCTTGCCCCACGCAGATTGCCTTGCCCCCGGCCTGTAATCTGAAGTTCAACGCCAGTGCATCCAATTCCTGCCTCTCGCAAAACCAGATTGTGACCCTGCAAGCCACCGCTTTCAGCCAGGGCGTCGATGTGACCCAGTCGGTTGGCCCCTTTACATGGAGCGCGGCCATCCCCAGCGTTGCCACCATTACTCCCGTGGTCAACACAGACATCAACGTTGCCACTTATCAGGCAACCGTCGGCCCCAGCGCTCCCGGGCAGACTCAAATTATCGCCTCGGCTTCCGGCGTTACCAGCCAGCCTTACAACTTCGAAGCCTGCCCGGTACAGTGCATTGCTCTTCAGGTAGGTGCGAACGTAACGCAAGGAGTAGGCCAAACCAGTTTCTCGGTCACGAAGGGGGCTACCGAAACCATCACAGCCACCGCCGTCGACGTGCAAGGCTGCATCGTGCCCAAGGCTCCGCTAACCTGGCTGTCTTCTTCGCCAGCCGCCATCACCGCGAATTGCACGGGCAGCGCGGCCTGCAGCGTTACCACACCTCAAGCCGGATCCGCGACCATCACCGCGAATTGCACGCCGCCCACCTGCAATGTAGGGTTCCCGCTGAATCCGTCCGGCTTCCCCGCCGGCTCTCTCTTTATTCCGGAGCCCGTATATCCCATTACAGCGATCAGCGGACTGGCGACTGGAACACCGGTCGCAACCACCGTGCTTGCAACCAGCCAGGACTGCGCCGCAGACGCCTTCTGCAATGTGGGGATTTACAGCGTCTCCACGTCTAGCCATCAGTCCGGCGGAGCGACTCAGTCGCCCACTCCGCCGAACTCGCTGATGTTCGATCCGGCGGGAGACAGGGCCTTCATGGGCAGCGAGTTCGGCGCACTTATCCTCAATCCTGCCAATTTTGGCGGAAGCTCGAGTCCGTTTACTTCTCTTGGCGCTGCCGGCACCACGCTGGGGCTGGTGACTGGGAAAGTTCTGGCGGTATCGCCGAACGGCAATTCGGCTATTTTCTCGGATACTGTTTCCACTCCGAATCAGGTATACGTGGTCACCGCTACGCCGGCAACCACAACGCCGCTCAACGTTATTGGTAGTGCGATCGCGGCTGCATTTTCTCCTGATGGCATGAAAGCGTTCATTCTCGGCAACGGCGGCAACACTCTCTATGTCTACAGCGCGCTGCAGGCGCTGCAGACCTATCCAATGGCGTCGCCTGCGACCTCGCTTGTTTTCAATTCCACTGGATCGTTCGCCCTGCTGGCTGGCGGAGGCACTACTGGCAACCTCGCCGCATTTAATACCTGCGACAATTCCGCGGTCACTCCGATCCTGTCGTCTGGGGCAGTCACCACGCCGCCTTTGTTCCTCAAGATGGTTCCTCCGGGAAACGTTTCCATGGGCAACACAATCATTCCTAATCCGCTACTTACCGACGGCCTCGATTTTTTCTTTGGCCTCGATACCACGGGCATCGACATCATCGCCACTACCTCTTCGTCGCCGCTCATTGGACTTTGTCCGCAGCAAGTCAGCCTCGCTTCCATTCTGCCTGTGCCCACGCCTCCAACGCCGCCAAACACTTTTCCGCCCATCCACATTGGGCTGGGCCACGGCACATTCCATCCCATCAATTTCTTTATCTCGCCTGACGTGAGTCAGGCCTTTATCGTCACTACGGACTTCGGAGTACTGGTCTATTCCTTCAACACCGGTTCCGTATCCCGAATTCAGCTGGTCAACGACGCCACTCCAGTGGCCGCAGACGCGGCCGCAGACGGCTCGCTGATCTACGTTGCGGGTTCCGACGGATTGCTTCACGAATTGAACACCGACACCGGCCTCGATCAGTTCCAGACTTCTTTCAATCCTGTGGCGAGTTCCAATAACGACTTCTGTTTCACCGGAAACAACTGCACGCTGAATCTGATAGCCGTAAAGCCGTAATGGAAATCGACGGTGTCGTGGAAGCGTAACTTGCCACATCGGCGCCGATAGTATTGTGGGGATCACTGCAAATTTATTTCTTGTAGAATGATTTCTGGCTGCGCCCGTAGCTCAACTGGATAGAGCATCTGCCTTCGGAGCAGAGGGTTGGGAGTTCGAGTCTCTCCGGGCGCACCATCGACTGCATCCGGCGATGGAACGGCTTCGCTGATACGCGGAAGAAGATTTTTTCCACTGGCCCTCTCAGGTTTTTCCTGTATCGTCCCGATACCTTTTCGTTCGATAACATACAAAAGTGCCGCCCCAGACTGAGGCTAGAATCGTACAACTTTGCAGAGATGTTCTTTCCGCTGAGACAGAGGCGGAAGTGGAGCGGATCATCCGCGAGCTTCGCGAAGCTCTTCAGGAACACCTTCGGTTGGCGAAAGCCTCTCTCAAGAAACAGGCACTTGCCATTGCAGCGCTAGACACCACAAACCCCGCTGGAGCTGTTACGGAATAATGCGCGAAAAAACTCTCTCCCAGAAGCAGGAACGCAAGTCCAGAAAGAAAAAGTATTCACCACCAACGGTATCGCAACTAACTCTCGAGCAGGCGAAAGATTTCGTGCGCGAGCGGAGCAACGGCAACGGAGAACAGCCGGAGGATCTATTGGAATCGCTGCGCAGCGAACAGCGCGAGAAGGGGACGCTGTCTCGGAAGACAAGCTAGATGTCTGATCTTTTCAGGAGGAAGAGCAGCTAGAAGCGAGTTTTACCGCTGAGGCGCGAAGTATCCTTTACGCGCTCGCACCTGCAAATCTTTTTTCAGGGTCGAGATTTCAATCGAGCGGTACCGCCCATCGGCATCAAAATCCGCGGGCCGGTAAGAGACCACATACTGGCTGCGCAACTCATCCTCGATGGCGGCGAATGACCGTGTCATATCTTTCATCTTGAAAGGAAAAAACGCGCGGCCGCCGGTAGCCGCCGCCAGTTGTTCCAGAACCTTGTCACCGCGCAAAATCAAACCGCTGTCATCGGTCGAGATCGCATAAATGATGACCTCGGCCCGTTGCGCCATTTCAATCGCCTGCGCCCGTGACACTTCGCTCTGATTGTCCTCGCCATCGCTCACCACAATGATGGCCTTCCGCGCCGGATGGTCGGGACGGTCCTTCAGAAACTTTTCTTTGCACGCCTTGTAGATCGCATCGTAAAGCGCCGTTCCACCACCATCCTGCATGCGGTGGATGCCGTTTGAGAGCAGTTGCACGTTATCGGTAAAATCCTGCGCCATCTGGCTCTGCTTGTTGAATCCAACTACAAAGGCTTTATCGAAACCCGCCCGCAGGGTGTGCTGCAAAAAGTTGATGGCCGCGTTCTGCTCGAAGTCGAAACGGCTGTGCACCGATCCGCTCACGTCGATGAGCAAGCCAAGATGCAGCGGCAAATCGGTTTCGCGGCGAAAGTTGATAATCGATTGCGGAGGCTTGTGGTCGTCGAGAATTTCGAAATCGTTCTGATTCAGATCGCGGACAAATTTTCCGTGCTTGTCGGTTGCGATGAACAGCACGTTGACCTCATCCACCCGCTTATGGATGGTCAGCATGGCGCCAGCCTGGGGATCGTCGGCAGAGGATTCGGAATTGTTGAAGCTGGGCGGGGTGGTCACATAAGCTGCGGTCTGCGCGGAGACCGGCGAGCCCATGGCCAAGGTAGCCACCAGCGCCAGAAGCCAACCGATGGGGTGCGTGTACTTCATTCCCATACAATCCAATTTTTTCATTTCCACCCAGCCCAAACAGAGCTTCCAACTGATTAGATGCACGCCGGGTGCCGAATGGCAGTCGTCCATTGGCCCTGTACTGTCTTGACTTTAGAGGTGTGGGGAGGAAAGTGCCAAGTTACAAAAGGAGCACTCGTTTGGTCATGGCCTGGAGGCGGTAAATCAACTGGCGTGGTCTTGCTTCCATTAACTGTGGCTCTTTCGAGGGCTTGCCTTGCGGAGTTTTTCTTCTTCCAGCGCGTCGAGAAGCTGCTTCATCAGCTGGATGATCGCCGGTGTGGTTAGAGTGCGCATCCCCCACGAAATGGCGCACCGTCAGTACATGTCCAACTCACTGATTACAATTTCTCGGAAAAGCTCTAAGATGGGGCAACCGTCGTCAACGACGTCAGTTCCATTTTCATTTTTCGTTATTCGTCATTTCGACGATGAGGAAAATTACCCCATGAGCTTGAAGAAATTTGCTGTCTGTTTTCTCGCCCTGTGCCTGTCAGCTTCGCCAACCTTTGCCTCGAATGACGCTAAAGAAGAAGAGCGCGTGAAAGATGCCGGCGAGGTCATGAAAGAAATCCTGAATATCCCCGACGATATTCCTCAGGACCTGCTCGACAAGGCGGAGTGTGTCGTAGTTCTGCCGTCTGTAAAGAAGGGCGCGTTCGGAATCGGAGGCAGCTACGGCCGGGGCATCATGGTCTGCCGCAGCGGTGAACACTACACTGGCCCCTGGGGAGCTCCCGCGCTCTACGCGCTCGAAGGCGTCAGCATTGGCTTCCAATTGGGTGGTCAGGCTACCGATTTTGTTTTGCTGGTGATGAATCCCAAAGGGGCGCGATCGCTGCTATCAAGTAAGGTAAAGCTGGGTGCCGACGCCTCCGCAGCTGCGGGTCCGAAAGGCCGTACTGCCGAGGGCGCCACAGACGTGGTAATGAACGCTGAAATTCTTTCCTACTCTCGCAACAAGGGACTGTTCGCCGGAATTTCACTCGAAGGCTCTACCCTCCGCTCCGACGGTAGCGCCAACGAGAAACTATACGGCAGGAAATTGAGCGCCAAGGAAATCATCGTCGATCACAGAGTGGGTGCGCCTGCTTGCGCCCATCAGTTAATCTCCGAATTGCAAACAAAGTCGCCAAAGAATAAATCCGAACCCAGTTCGCTACGATAACCGAGGCGCCACGATCGCATCAGGGCGCGGTTTCTGCCGCGCCGATCGTTGTTTTGCCGAATCCCGGCTTTGACCGCCGCGTGACCCTTGCGATGAGCAAAACTCCACAAGTGCCATCCCCGCTGATTCGCTGCTCGTGGGCGCAAAGCGAATTATCAATCCGCTATCACGATGAAGAATGGGGCGTTCCTGTGCACGACGATCGCACCCTTTTCGAATTCTTGATTCTCGAAGGCGCGCAAGCCGGCCTGAGCTGGGAAACAATTCTCAACAAGCGTGAAAATTACCGTGCCTCCTTCGACAACTTCGATGCGCAGCTGGTTGCCCGGTACGATCGACGCAAGCTCGCGCAACTCTTAAAAAATCCAGGCATTGTGCGCAATCGCTTAAAGATCGCCTCGGCTGTGCGGAACGCCCAGGCGTTTCTTCGACTGCAAAACGAATTTGGCACCTTCAATCGTTACATCTGGCAATTCGTTGGTGGCCGTCCGCAAATAAATTCGTGGAAGTCTCGCGATCGCCTGCCGGCGCGTACCGCCGCCTCTGATGCCATGAGCAAAGATCTGAAAAAACGCGGCTTCAATTTCGTAGGCTCAACCATCTGCTACGCCTTCATGCAGGCCATCGGCATGGTAAACGACCACGTGCTCACCTGCTTCCGTCACCCGACTCAATCCTGAATGTGAATTTGCAGCCGTTGCCGACCCCACCTGCATCCAAGCGATGAATGCCCTACCACTCTTTCTTGGTAGGATTTTGTGACGCAATGTTAGGGAGAAGATGATCGCTGCTATTTCTCTCAAGGTAAACGGTCGCGTTCACACGGTTGACGTCGATCCGGAAACTCCGCTTCTTTACGTACTCAGCGACGAACTGCAATTACGCGGACCCAAGTTTGGCTGCGGCCTGGCGCAGTGCGGAGCCTGCACGGTCCTGATCGATGGTCAGGCGAGGCGCTCCTGCGTAATGCCGATCAGCGCCGTGAAAGAACAAGAGGTGACGACACTCGAGGGCTTGGGAACTCCTGAAAAGCCGCATGCGATTCAGCAGGCTTTTATCGACGAAGGAGCGGCCCAATGCGGCTTTTGCCTCAGCGGAGTGATGCTCACGGCCAAAAATCTGCTGGATGAGAATCCAAAGGCTTCCGAGGAGCAAATCCGCGAGGCA
>DATNMU010000043.1:0-4892 GCA_035602195.1 Candidatus Acidiferrum sp. | reverse complement strand
CCGGACCGCTGCGGCAGTTGTACACGCTGTATTGACGCTTGCCCGACCGATGCGTTGATCGCGCCGTATCAAATGGATTCGAGTAAGTGCATCGCGTATCTGACGATTGAAAAACGCGGTGCGATTCCGGAGGATCTTCGCGAGGAAATGGGGCGCCATGTTTTCGGCTGCGACATTTGTCAGGATGTTTGCCCGTGGAACCGGAAAGCGCCGGCAACCGGTGCCGAGGAATTTCAGCCGCGAGAGGGATTGGTGAATCCGGCGCTGGAGTGGCTGGCGCAGATGAGTGCGGAAGAATTTCAGGAAGGCTTTCGGGGTTCGCCGGTACGCAGGGCCAAACGCACTGGGTTGCGGCGGAATGCGGTGATTGCGATGGGAAACAGCGGAGAAGAGAAGTTTTTTCCGCTGCTGAGTCAGTTGATGCAGGACGAAGATGAAATCGTCCGCGAATGCGCTGATTGGGCCCTTAAGCAGTTGAATGCAAAGAGCTAGCTTACTGCGCCCCGCCAGAGGTCTTAATGTCTTTTTCGTTCTCGGTTAACTCCTTGTTTTTCAGCTATCTACAGCGTTTTCAGGCGCGTTCTAACTTCAGTAACTCGCCTTTGTGACCAACGGCAACTAATCTATAGCAAAGGGGTTCTTACTGGATAGGCCTTCGGCAGGGATGAGTATGTTTCGTTTAGGGAAAATACTGCGCGGTCTCAGTGGGTTGGTGGTGCTGGCGGGTTGCTGTGCCTGGGCGCAGAGCTCTGCCACGCTTCTGCTGGAAGAACCTTACGGCAAACTGGGATTTTTCACCGCAACCGGACATGCTGCTGTGTATTTGTCGGGGGTTTGCGCCGGGACACCGCTGATGTTGCGAGCTTGCGCTCCGGGAGAGCTGGGAGCCGTCATTAGCCGGTATGACGGAGTGGGAAGGTACGATTGGGTGGCTATTCCGTTGATTCCTTATTTGTACGCGGTCGAGCAGCCGGATGATGTACCACTATTTGCCGACGCGAAGATGGTCAACTTTTTGCGCGACCAATACCGGCGCAAGCATCTTGAGTCAGTGGCGCCCGACAAGAACAATGGGCAAACTCCCGGGGGGAACTGGTACGAGCTGGTGGGAACGGCCTACGACCGCGCAACCTATGCCTTCGAGATTGAAACCACTTCGGCGCAGGACGAGGCTTTCATCCGCGCCTACAATGCGGCGCCGAACCGCTCGCACTTCCGCACGGTTTCTTCCAATTGCGCAGACTTTGCGAGGAACGTAATTAATTTTTATTTTCCGCGGGCGCTGCATCGCAGCGTGGTTGCCGATGTTGGAATCGCGACGCCTAAGCAGATGGCGAAGACTTTGCTCAAATACAGCGCGCGGCATCCCGAGCTGGAATTTTCACGCTTTGTGATTCCGCAGATTCCCGGCAGCATAGCGCGAAGCACTCCGGTGCATGGCGTGGTGGAATCATTTTTCAAGTCGAAGAAATATATTGTTCCGAGCGTTGTGGTCAGTCCAATTTTTGCCGGGTGCGTGGCGGCGGTGTATGTGGGAACCGGGGCGGGGCACTTCGACCCAGCGCGGCATGCGCTGGTGTACAACGCGCAAAGGGATCTTGAAAGTCCGCTGGGAGCCGAGGACAGGAGCGCATTCCAGAGTGAGCTGAATCATCTGCAGGCCGATCCCGCGAGGGAAACCAGCGGCGCTAGAACCGAAAAATGGGCGCACCTGTTTCGCAACTCTGCGCCCGACTTTGACGCCGAAGGACGGCCCGTTCTACGAATTCAGACGGGAGACGAAGTGGTAAGCGTGGGCGTGGCCAGCAGCAATATTATGGACAATGGCGCTGGCGATCGATTGATTCAAGAGCTGCTGGAGGCTCGCCTGCACGCGGAACTGCGACGCGGAGGTTCACCGAAGGTTTCCGAGAGCGATGTGGAGCGCGACTGGAATCTGCTGCAGAAATCCCAAGGGAATCCTGAGGCGGTGGCTTCGATGCGCCGGTTGCAGACGGCGGGACTCAACGAACGGGCGGAGCGGGCGGGAAACCGGCCCTAATCTGGGCAATCTTCTTTAAAAATATCGAACTGCGCTCGACTGGACAGCCCCTTCGACTCAGGGCAGGCTTGGGCGGCTGTCTCCACACGTGCATCGCGGGTTCTTACCCTATTGCGGAGGGGGCTGGGGTGCGCCGCCGGGAGGGGGATAGGACGGGGGTTGCGCCGGTTGCCCCTGCTGGCCTTGCTGCATTTGCAGTTGCCGCTGTTGCATCTCCTGCAACAGTTGCTGCGGAGTCTTGACGCCCGGTTGGTCGCCGGGAGGCGGTTGTTGATCCGCGTCTGCCGCACTCTGATCGGGAGTTTCCTCGGCGGGCTCTTCTGGCACCTCAGCTTCGGGATTCTCCGCGGCGGGTTTCCCGGCGGCATTGGTACCCGGCTGGGCTGGAGGAGTTGGATTATCTGGCCCGGTTTTCGCGACGAGCACCACTCTCACCAGAAGATTGGAATTCTGCGGAGATCCCAGCAAAATGTAATTGAAGCGTGATCCGTTCAGCAGTTCGGCAACGACTTGACGAGCGGGCCCGGGGCCCAGATGCGTGGCGACGCGCTCATTCGCGTTCGCTGGGATATCGATTTCAGCGGAAGTGTGCTTGCGAACGCCGCGAAGAATATCGCCGAGAGTGGAGTTGGGAGCGACGATGGTCAGCATGCCATCCTGGTAGCTGACTGTGGGCGCTACGGCCGGGATGGCGTCCAACGGAACCTGCGGCACCGGACCTTGCGTGCCTGAAGGCAAGGGAGGGGGCAGGGGACGCGGCTTTTTGGCTTTGTGAGCGCGATGCGTCGCCGGCGTGTCAGACTGCGCCGCCTGCGTGTCAGGTTGGGCCGCGAGGGGCAGGCATAGAAGGCCTGCCATCAGCACACCGGTAAGCTTTGATCGCGTGCTCATTACAACCCTCCAGTGCAATAATCTCTACTGAATACGGGGGAGACGGCAGAGAATGTTAGATCGATTCTAGCACTCCTCGCGAGCTGGCCGGCGGCCTACAACGCCGCTGACGCAAGAGCGGCACGAGATATTTGCTACTTTATGGAACGTATTGACTTTGCTCTCTTGCAAGCCGAAGCTTACCTGAAAGCGTGGGATGTGCGAGCGGTTGTTGAACAGCAGGTTTCCGAGGACACAATCTTGTTCTGAGGGCTAGAAAGACATGTTCGATGAAAGATGCGTTCTGAAACTCCGCGGTAAAAAGATAACCTGCGGCGCAATTTCGCGGGTCGGCGGGCTGTTGGCTGTTCTTATTGTGCTGGGATTTTCTGCAGTGAAAGCCCAGGCGGAAAGCTGCCTGACTGCCAGCGACATGGATGCGGCCACGCGCAACGCTTTGACCAGCACCGGGCTGCGCTATTTCGACATGATCGCACGTGGCGATGCGGCGTCGTTGCGGCAGAATGCGATTCCGAGCCTGGCTAACGATTTTTCCGGCATCGAAGGAACGATCAAAGAGAATCAGCCTGCCCTGGCGGGCGCGAAGGCTTCGGCCCGGCCGCCGTTTCTGCTGCAGTTAGACGGAACGGCGCCGGTTGCGCGAGCGGAATTTTTCTGCGGAGTTTTCGGCGCGAGCGGGCAAACCAAAGATAGCGCAGCGTTTTCTATCAACGGATTGTCGCCGGGGAAATATGCAGTGGTGATTCTGGATGCTCCCTCGGCAAACGGAGCTTACACGGTTTCGCTGATCCTGCAGCAGATTGGGTCCGACTGGAAGCTGGGTGGTTTGTACATCAAGTCTTCACAGACGGCGGGGCACGACAGCAATTGGTTCTCGACTAAAGCGAAAGAGTATCAAAGCAAAGGGCAGCTACATAATGCATGGCTTTATTACCTGATGGTGCGTTCGCTGATTTCGCCATTGCCGTTCATGAGCACGGCGGCGACGGACAAGCTGTATGACGATTCGCAGAAGCTGCAGCCTGCGGACTTTCCCGCAGATGGAAAGACCGCGGATCTTTCGGGCGGCGGTGCGACCTACAAGGTGACTGCACTCTTTCCGGAAGTTGTGGGAAACGATTTGGATTTGATTGTGAGATACCAACTGCCGGACGTTTCCAATACCAACACGACTTATCAGAGCAACGTTGCCGTGATGAGGGCGCTGGTGACGAAGTATCCGGAGCTGCGGGATGCGTTTGCGGCGGTGGTGGCAAGAGCTGTCGATCCGAGTGGGCGCGATTATGGGACGATGCTGGCGATGAAGGATATTAAGTAGGGGTAGTGGCCAGTGGTCAGTGACTAGTGGTCAGTTTTGGTTGCGGTGGCTTCTTCCAGCCGGCATTCTTTGGGATCTTTGTCGTCGCGTAAACCGAGGAAGACGGGGGCGCGGAGTTTTGGGCCGCTGCCGCCGCTGGCGCCTTCGGTCCATTCGGCGTATTCGATTTCGGCGACCAGTTCTGGTTTGACCCAGGTTACTTTCCGCAGGGCTTCGACCTCGCCGTAGAACGGCTTTTGTTTGGTCTCGCGTTTCTGCAGCATCTTCCAGAGATCGGCGAGCGAGTTCTGATTGAATCCGCTGCCAGCCTGGCCGACGTGGATCAGCCTGCCTTGCTTGTCGTAGAGGCCCAGGACGATCGATCCGAAATGGGCGCGGCTGCCTTCGGGTTGGGTGTAGCCACCGATGACGCATTCCACACGATGACGGATCTTAATTTTCAACCACTCGCTGCTGCGGCGGTCCTGGTAAATACTGTCGCGTTTTTTTGCCAGGATGCCCTCGAGGCCTTTTTCTTTTGCCATTTCGAACAGGGCCTTGCCTTGATTTTCATAGTGGTCGGAGTAACGAAGCGAATCTCCCGTGACGAGGATGGAAGCCAATTTTTTCTTGCGCTCTTCCAGAGAAACCTTGCGCCAGTCA
>DATNMU010000042.1:0-4664 GCA_035602195.1 Candidatus Acidiferrum sp. | reverse complement strand
TTGCAGCGAGTGACTCGAAGTAAAGCGGCATGGTTCCGCGCGATTGAGGGCGGACACCTGGTTGCCACGCATGCGGTCGGCGTTTCGCAGGAGTTCCTGCGCGAGGCAGCTCTGGCGGAACTGAGCGCGAGCGCATCGCAGACCCTGGAACGAGGAAAGCCCGTGACCGCACACCGCGCGGGAGCTGGACCGGAAGACGCCAAGTGGCTGAAGGCGGAAAAAATTCTGGATGTGGCGATGGTACCGGTTCTGGGAAAGAAAGCGCCCATCGGCCTGCTAGTTCTGGGAAGCGCGCGCTCCCGGCAGTTCACCGCCGAAGAACTGGAGTTCCTGGGAACTTGCGGACGCCAACTCGGAATCGCGATTGAAAATTATCGTCTGCTGGAGCAGACCCTGCGTTCCCAGGGACAGTGGAAAAACACATTCGATTCCGTGCATGACATCATTCTGGCGCACGACGCCGACTTCCGCATCATCAAAGCCAATCAGGTCCTGCTGGAGCAACTGCAAATGGCGGCGGCGGACGTGATCGGCAGTACCTGCGAATCGGTTCTTCCCCATCGCTTGGGCGAGTGGACGGGCTGTCCTTACTGTGCGCGCGGCGGCGAAGAGATCAGCGAAGGGGCCGATGCGTGTTTCGGCGGGTTCTCTGTGGTTTCTACTTCTTCCTACACAGAGCAGGGAAACAAGCAGAAGGGCACGATCCACATCGTTCGCGATATTACGGAACGCCGTTCGGCCGAAGAGCGATATCGGCTGCTGTTCGAGCAGGTGCAGGAAGGCGTATACGTGGCCACTCCCAACGGTCGGTTGCTCGATTGCAACGATGCGTTTGTGCACATGCTGGGATATGACCGGCGGGAAGAGTTGTTGAAGCTGAATCTGGACGAAGACATCCGTGTGGATGCTGGACAGCGCGAGGCTTTCCGGAAAGATATCGAGCAGAACAATTACGTCCGCAACTTTGAAGTCACGATGCGGCGCAAGAATGGAACGCTGTTGCTTTCGGCGGAAAGTAGTTTTGCTACCCGTGATGGCGCGGGCAGGATCGAACGCTTTCAAGGTTTTGTTCTGGATGTCACCGAGAAGAGGCGCACCGAAGATGAAATGCGGCGGCGTAATCGCGAACTGAACGCGCTGAATGCGATGGCGGTGGTGGCCACGCAGTCGTTCGATCTGGATGAGATTTTGAACCTCACGCTGCGGCAGGTAGTCTCGCTGTTCGGGGCTGAGAGCGGAGCGGTTTATCTTTCCGATTCAGATGCGCCCACCTTCCGCCGCCGGGCTGCCTGGGGACCGCGCAGCCGCGACAAGTCGCGTCCGGCGGAAATCAGTTTTGCCGAGGGTTTTGGAGATTTGGTTTCGCGGTCGCGCGCCGAAGTAATCACGGCTGAATATCTTCCGCATTTGACCGGAGCAGTGGCGGAGTTTATTCGCTCGGACGCCGACGGTTCGTGGATCTGGGTGCTCTTCTGGGGCAAGGATAGTCCGATCGGCATGATGGGACTGCGCGGCCAGCCGGAATACGAATACTCCAGCGGGGAAGAGAATCTGATGGTGGCGATCAGCCGCCAACTGGCTACCACCATCGAAAAAGTCCGCCTGTATGAAGAAACCTGCAAGGCTTACGAAGATCTGCGGCGCACCCAGGAACAACTTTTGCAGAGCGAGAAAATGTCGGCGGTGGGGCAGTTGATTGCCGGCGTGGCGCACGAACTGAACAATCCGCTGACCGCGATTCTGGGCTATGCGCAGTTGCTGGAGAGCGAAGGATTGAGCGAGCGCGCGCAGGATTATGTGGGCAAGATGTTCAAGCAGGCGCAGCGCACCCACCGCGTGGTGCAGAACCTGCTCTCGTTTGCCCGGCAAAGAAAGCCCGAACGCACCGAGGTCGATATTCGCAAGGTGCTCGATGAAACTCTAGCTTTGCGCGATTACGATTTGAAGGTAAACAAAATCGTGGTGGAAAAAGATTTGGGAGCACAGCCCGCGATGGTCGTCGCTGATCCGCACCAGATCGAGCAGGTATTTCTCAACATCATCAACAACGCCGTAGACGCTGTACTCGAGGGGGGACAAACAGGCAAACTGAAAATCCACATCTATTGCCAGCGGAACGAAGTGTGCGCACAGTTCGCCGACGACGGCCCGGGGATAAAAGATCCCAAAAGAATTTTCGATCCGTTCTACACCACGAAAAGTGTGGGTAAAGGAACGGGCCTGGGCTTGAGCATTTGCTATGGAATTGTGAAGGAGCATGGTGGCGACATCACTGCGCATAATGCTGCTGAGGGCGGAGCCGTGATCGAAGTTCGACTGCCTATGGCAGCGAGCGCCGGAGTCGTTGCAGAACCCGAACCAGTCGCCGTGCCGCGGCGCGAGGGAGCTATTCAGGGCCGGGTGCTTCTGGTAGAAGAAGAGGCAGTGCTCGAGTTCGAGCGTGATGTGCTGAGCGGTGCAGGAGCCAGCGTGGTCACCGCTAGCCGCAGCGAAGACGTTAAGACACGTTTGCTCTCAGAGCCCTTCGATGCGGTGATCATGAACGGCAAGATGCCATCCGATTGGAACGCCAAAGATGCCTACCTCTGGATCAGGCAAAACTGTGCCGAGATGGAGAGCCACGTATTGTTTACCTTCTCAAATGGCTTGGAGCAAGGCGATGAGAGGTCGTTTCTGCAGGAAAATAACGTTCCCTATCTAGTGAAGCCTTTCGAAGTGGCGGAGTTGATTTCGCAAACCCGGCGATTGCTGCAGAAGTCACGCGCGGCAGTCGCTTCGGCTGATTAAACCTACCCCGATCCGACTCCAGCACGATATGTCATCCCGAGCGCAGCGAGGGACCTTGGTTTTGCCGGCATGACGCAGCTGCCGCCGAACACCAAGATCCCTCGCTGCGCTCGGGATGACAATTATTGGGAAGTTTTACGAATTCGTCAAAGTTCTGCGCGCAGGCTCTTCACCAGACGGCGAAGAGCTTTTTCGTTGCGGCGATACCAGCGCCATTGTCCCTGTTTCGCCGCTTCGACCAGGCCGGCCTTGGTGAGGATCGCCATGTGATGCGAGATGGTCGACTGCGTGAGATTTACCCGTTCTTCAATATCCCCGGCACAAAGGCCGGCATGTTTGCCGGCCGAAGACGCGGTCGACACCGTTGCCCGGCGCTGTTTCAGAGCTTGCAGAATGCGGCGGCGCGTGGGGTCGGCGATGGCATGCAGCGTTTGATTCAGGTTTGATACGGGCGCGGTCACGATGATTAGGAATATCCGGTAAATTGACGCTTGTCAATATGCAGAGAGTTTGTCAGAAACTCTTGCGCGAGGCCCGCAGCCATTCGATGCGGTCGAATTCCAGATAGCGCACATCGTTATCGGGCAGCGAGCAATTCTTCTGTTCTAGCCGGGGCGCCAGAGTTCCGCCGCGAATCCAGTAGCCGGTTTCATCCTGTTTCAGGATGGTGGAGTCGAGCGGGTCCATGCCGTGCAGCTTGAAGATGACACGGCAGTTCAGCAGGCACTTCTGCTTCATAGGGGGAACGTCACTTCTTCAGGATCGGGTTGTATCCGTCGTTGACCAAGCGTGCTCGCATGGCTTCGGCTTCTTTGATATCGCCGAAGGGGCCCAGTTGCACGCGAAAAAGCTTGTCGGTGGTAACGCTGTTGGCCACAAAGGCGGGATATTCTTTTTTCTTGAGCGCGTCGACCAGGGACTCGGCGTCTTCCTGTTTGCTGACCGCCGCGACTTGCACGAAGTAACCGCCCATGGGAATTGGAGCCATGGGATCGGGCGGATTCGAGGTTGGCGATGCTTGCGGTTGTGCCTCAGGGGCGGGAGCCGCGCTCGTTTGTGCTGGCCCGGATCCTGCATCCGCCGAGGCCGGAGTCAATTGCGCGTTGCTGTCTTTCTGCTCGACCGATTTGTAGAAGCTCATCGGCTGGGATGGGCTCGATGCAGCGCCCGCTGGTTTGGCCCGGCTGGAGCTGATTTGTGGCGCGGCCGCCGCGCTAACGGTAAGGCCGGAGTCTGACTTGCGGCCGAGTGTATAGCCGAGCGCGAAGAAGACCGCGCACACCATCACCAGGCCGAAGAAAAGGCCCAGCAGTTTTGCCGTCCCTAACGTGATTTCGGTGTCTTGTGATGAATTCACAAAATGTACCTCGGGGCTAAAGCCCATGTTCATGCAATGCATTCATCGCAGCGTCGCAGCGCTGCGCCACCCAAAACCCAACGCCAGCAGCTTAACTCGCGCCTCACTCTGAATCCCACGCTGCCGAAAAATCTTGCGACCCAATCGAACTACGCAACCTTGCCGGCCGGCGCTGGTTCGTCAGCCTTCCCTAACATTTTTTGCAAGCCTGAGAAAAAGTCGACCGGAACCGGGAAGATGACGGTCGTATTTTTCTCGACGCCAATTTCCGTCAGAGTTTGCAGGTAGCGAAGTTGCACGCTCACCGGTTCGGTGGCCAGCAGATGGGCAGCATCCACCAGGCGCTGCGCGGCTGAAAACTCGCCCTCCGCGTGGATGATCTTCGACCGCTTTTCGCGTTCGGCCTCGGCCTGCTTGGCCATGGCGCGCAGCATCGATTCCGGCATATCCACCTGCTTTACCTCGACGTTCGTAACTTTCACGCCCCACGGAGAAGTGTGCTGGTCAAGAATGCTTTGCA
>DATNMU010000041.1:0-82319 GCA_035602195.1 Candidatus Acidiferrum sp. | reverse complement strand
TCCGCCATCGATCGTGAATTCAATTTCTCCCCCAAGAATCTTTCCATCTTTGCTTACGGCAGTGCGATGGCGAGTACGCGAAGGATGCCGCTTGGTGGTCGCCGCCATGTCTTCCATACGGTCATAAACCAGCTTTACCGGTCGGCCTGATTTGATTGCCAGCAGCGCGGCGTGCGCGGCAATGATCGACGGATATTCCTCCTTGCCTCCAAAAGCTCCTCCCGTTTCCATTTGCACGACACGAACTTTTTCCGCCGGCAGGTTGCAAAGCGCCATCAGAGCTTTGTGAATGTAATAAGGGCACTGGAGCGAACCCCATACTGTGATTCCTTTGTCTGCATCGAACGCCGCAATCATTCCGTTGTTTTCGATGTAGAGTTGCTCTTGCGCTCCGGTCGTGTACTCGGCCTCCACAATAAAGTCGGCCTTCGCCCATATGCTATCAACGTCGCCTTTCTCGATCACGTACGTCTTGAAGACATTGTCATTGCCCCAGACAGTTTCGCTGCGGTGCTCGCTCTCTTCAATCGTGAAGATCGCGAGCCAGGGTTCGTATTCGATCTCCACCGCTTGAACGGCTTTCGCGAGACAATGGCGATCCGGGTGAGCCAGCAACAGAATCGGCTCTTCGGGATGGCTAACGATTTCATTCGCCAGACACGGCTGATCGTCGCCAATCAACGAGATGCAATTTTTCCCGGGGATATCTTTCGCGGAAACAATTACGAACTCATCCCAGTTGATTCCTGCGGCGAAGGAGATTTTCTTGATACGGCCACGAGGAATCTGGCTGCGGACCGTTGCCCCGAACAGCATGTTGGGCAAGACCATGTCGTCGACATAGTGAGATTTGCCAGTGACCTTGTCGCGGCCTTCCTTGCGGGGAACTGACTTGCCGACGATGCGCGCGCTGTTCATTCTGATCTCAAAATTGGCCGCACGGCCCGGAGTACAGATGCGGGATAGTGTATGACAGACCGCACCCATTCGGCGGAAGTCTTTAAAACTTCCCGAGAGGGATTACATGGCTGCGGGCCGGCGTTCAATCGCGGCAAATTCACGGCCCGCGGGTATGCCAGGAAAGTGGCCCTCAACAAACACTGGACTGCCTCGCAGGTAGGTGGCTTTCACCACGCCGCGCAGAGTTTCGCCCAGGTATGGAGAAACCGGATGCCGGTAGTGCAATCTTTCCTCGCTCACCATAAATTCGCGCTCGGGATCGAACACTACGAAATCCGCGTCGTAACCGGCGGCAATTCTGCCTTTGCTCGCGCCGCAACCTGCCAACCGGGCTGGCTCTGCTGCCATCCATCGTGTCAGATCGGCTAGAGTGAATCCCCGCTTTGCGGCTTCAGTCCACATCAACGGCAGCGCCAGAGAAAGGCTTGCGATGCCGCCCCACGCCGCCCGAAAATTGCCTTCAGCCGGACGCTTCATCGCCGGGGGACAGGGAGAATGGTCGGTTGCGACTAAATCAATCGTGCCATCCTTCAGGCCCTGCCATAACTGTTCACAATTTGCTCGGCTGCGAATCGGCGGAGCGCACTTTTTTAGCGTCATTCCGTTCGCGATTGTTTCCGCGGAAAGATGAAGATAATGCGGACACGTCTCTACCGTGATCGGAAGTCCCTCGGAGCGCGCCGCGCGAAGTTCCGGCAGCGCCAGGCTGGTGGCGAGATGGACGATGTGCAGGCGAAAACCATATTCCTGGCAAAGCGATAACATCAGCCGAATGGCAGCCAACTCCGCCTCGTCGGGCCGCGACTGAAGGTAGCTTGAATAGCGGCTCCAGTCGTCGTCAACTAGAGCACGAGTCGCGCGCTCGATTGGGCCGGGAAGCTCGGCATGCACCAGCAGTGGCAAGCCCGTTCGCGCAACGTGAGGCAACGCCGACCGCAGTTGTTCCGCGGTCACCATGGTGAAACTGTCGATGCCGGGGTCGACCAAGAAACATTTGAACCCCGCCACTCCAGCGGCTGCCAGGGCTTCGATGTGATTTTGGTTGTCGGCTACCACGCCGCCCCACGCCGCCCAATCGACGCGGCATTTGCCATTCGCAGCCGCACGCTTCGCTTCGAGCCCCGCAACCGTGGTGGTGGCCGGAATGCAATTTAAAGGCATATCGACAAGCATGGTGTAGCCCCCTGCTGCCGCCGCCCTGGTCGCGGTTTCAAATCCCTCCCACTCGGCGCGGCCCGGATCGTTGATATGCACGTGCGAGTCGACGAGCCCGGGAAGAATGGCCGCGTCACCGAAGTCATGAATCTGATAGCCGGAGGGCACCTGATCGAGAGAAACAACGCCGCTGATTCGTTCTCCCTCCACCAGTATCGCGGCAGGGCGAATTCCTGCGGGAGTCACCACTCGTCCAGCGCGGAAAGCCTGCAGGCTCAAAGTGTCAGCTCCTTGGAACATTTCGTGGAACCAGCTCACGATTTCGCTTGCACCGAACGAATGCTCCGCAATCAAAACTGCATTTTACGAAATTCCAAGTCCCAGCATATACTCGCTTCTCGGCCACGTGACTTCGCGAAACCTCAATTCACCAAGTTGCGGCTTCGCAGCGAGTCTCGCGACGCCCCAACGAGTGGAGCGAACCACATGGACAACCCTTTCATGGCCCGCGCCATTCAGCTCTCGATTGATAACGTGCAATCGGGACGCGGTGGGCCCTTCGGCGCGGTTGTTGTCAAAGGAAACGAAGTCGTTGCCGAAGGCGCAAATCAGGTCACTTCCACGAATGATCCCACGGCTCACGCGGAAGTGGTCGCAATTCGCGAGGCCTGCAGGAAGCTGCGCGCTTTCGATCTGGAAGGCTGTGACATATATAGTTCCTGCGAACCTTGCCCTATGTGTCTGGGAGCAATCTACTGGGCTCGCTTTTCCCGAATTTATTTTGCCAATGCCGATGAAGATGCCTCGAAGATCGGATTCGACGATTCGATGATTTACCGCGAACTGGCGCAGCCACATTCGCAGCGCAAAATTCCAATGATTCAAATGATGCGCGAAGAAGCGCTGGCTGCGTTTCGCGCCTGGGAAAGCAAACCCAACAAAATTGCATACTAACGGTTCTCACAACCACTTATCCTTCCACGGAGAATGATTGATCGATCGTTACTTCAAACTCGCCGAGCATCGGACTAGCGTAAAGCAGGAGATGTTAGGCGGCATTACGACTTTTGTCACCATGGCATACATCATCGTGGTGAATCCTCAAATTCTGGCGCAAGCGGGAATGCCGCCGGAAGGCGTGGTTTTTGCGACGTGTGTCTCCGCTGCCGTAGCCACGCTTGTCATGGGACTCTACGCCAACTATCCCATCGCTTTGGCGCCGGGAATGTCGTTGAACGCCTACTTCACTTATTCCGTCTGCCTGGCCATGCACGTTCCGTGGCAGACTGCGCTTGCGGTGGTTTTTTGCTCCGGCGTGCTCTTTCTTGTTCTTACCGTAACCCGTGTTCGCGAACAGATTGTGAACGGCATGCCCGACTGCCTGAAGCACTCCACGGCTGCGGGCATTGGGATGTTTATCGCGTTCGTGGGTCTGCGGAACGCTAAACTCGTCGTCGCCAACCCGGCGACTTACGTGGGTCTCGGCAGTTTTGCCGATAAAGAAGTGCAGACCGCGTGTTTCGGCCTTATTCTCACTCTCATCCTGATGTCGCGAAAATTTCATGGGGCCATTCTGATCGGCATCTTTGGCACTGCGCTGCTCGGAATCCTTCGCGGAATTACGAACTGGCCAGCCGCGGTCTTCGCCATGCCGCACCCCTCATCTACCTTCCTGCAACTCGATTTTCGTGGCGCCTCCCATCTCGGCCTGCTTGAAATTCTGTTCGCATTTTTGTTCGTTGATCTGTTTGATAACGTTGGCACGCTGGTCGGAGTATGCGAGCAGGGCGGCTTCATCAAAGACGGCAAGATACCCCGCGTTGGGCGTGTGCTGGTGGCGGACGCGGTGGGAACCATCTTCGGCGCCTTGACGGGAACTTCAACGGTGACAAGTTACATCGAAAGCGCCGCAGGGGTTGCGGCCGGCGCTCGCACAGGCTTGAGCAATATCGCTGTCGCGGCGCTATTTCTGCTGGCCACATTCTGTTCCCCGCTGGCGACCGCAATTCCAGCCTATGCAACTGCCCCTGCGCTGATTTTGGTGGGCGTTCTCATGACGCAATCCATCGCGCAAATCGCGTGGCAGGAATTTAGCGAGGCCGTGCCGGCGTTTATCACCATGCTGGCAACGCCGCTCACTTTTAGCATCGCGACCGGCTTGAGCCTCGGTCTGATCTCCTTCACGGTGGTGAAAATTGCGGCTGGAAGGTTCCGCGAGGTGAACGCGCTGGTCTGGATCCTGACGCTTCTGTTTATTCTGCGGTACGTTTATCTGGCCGCGGCGTAGCGGCATCGCGTTACTTTTCTGCAGTGACTGACGATACGGAGATCTTCTGCCCATTGAGGATGCCGACAATCCGGACGCGCTGGCCTGCCACTTGTTTGAGCGCGGCGGAATCGCCCTCGAGCGTGTACAGATTGTCCCCCTGCACCAGAACGAATTGCTCGCCCGCATGGACACAAGCCCGCGCACAATCCGACGCCGCCAATCCGATTACCGCGGAATGCTTTGCGCCGCAGCGCGTGTCCGTGATCATGCCTTCATAGGTCTGAGTTGATGCAGCAGACGAAGACTGACCGTTTGCGCCCTTTGCATTGGCGAATGTGCCCATGATCACCAAAGTCGCGATCGAGCACATCAACAGGCGCGTGGACGATCTCCAAGACAACGATCTCCAAGAAGCAGCCCCGTGAATCCCATCGCTACGCTGAAGCTTTTGTGAAAGCAATGTTTTCCTCACACGAATAGAGTTGAGCGTGCAGTTGATGCCGCCGAAAGCTTCGCTAACAGTTGCGTAATACGGAACTCACGAGAGCAGTTGGATACTGATACTAATGATGTGCAAGCTGCCGGCGTTCGCATCGAGCGTACCGGTGATCTTGACCGGTTTGCCTTCGTATTGCCTGGCGCGTTCCTGGTCGTCAAGTTCGTAGCTCGTATTGCTTGAAACCTTCACGACATACCGGCCCGCGTCTTTTATGATGGTGCCAGTAATCGTCTGCGCGGCTGGGGGTTGCTGGGCTGAATTCTGGTGCGTCGTGCTCGGGGACGGCTCAGATTGCTGCGCGAGCGGCTGAGGTTTCTGCACTTGCGACCAAGCTATCAATTGGGCCCCGAGTACATCCGGAGGAGGTGCCGGGCTAGGTTTGCTCTGAACTCGCTGAGAGAACATCAACGGCGTTGTCAGCAATATAAACATCAACGGCGCCAACCAATTCTCCCGTTTCATACGACCTCCTCAAAAACGAAGTGGCCATTTCTCTATACGCAAGTGGCGTGCCACGCTACGCCATTGATTGCAAACCTGCTGCCGAGCCCCGGACGCACTGATCCGTGAAAATCCTGCCTCAGTGCATTCATTTCTACATGGCGAGTTTGGGGCCGTCCATACCTCGTTTCCCGTAACTCATAGGCCTACCGCAAGTTGCCTAGACCCAGTCTTCAGCTGCAATTTCATCCAGCGAGCCAACGGAAACAGGTAAAGTTCCGCTCCAATTACAAGATTCACTGTATGGGCATGCACTCAGCGATTTATTAGGCTGTGGTTCTACTCGACAGACGCCCCCATCGAGCAGGTGTTGTTCACTGGGAGAACGGCACCTGCTCTCCTCATTTAAGGCAGAACTTCTGGCCTGGTTAGGGCCATCGCAATCGTCAAATACAGCCTGAAAGGGATTCGCTCGGCACGCTGCGGGCGCTAAAGTCTTCTTGGATACGATAAGGAGGTTTTATGCTCTATTGGACGCTGGTATTTCTGGTAATCGCTCTGATCGCCGGAGTTTTGGGCTTCACTGGAGTGGCGGTAGCAGCGGCGGGCGTTGCCAAGTTACTCTTCGTGATTTTTCTGGTTCTTTTTGTTATTTCCCTTGTGGCTCACCTCGGCCGCCGGCGAACTAACGTTTAAGGCAGCTGGATAAATGCCGCAATTTGCGTTGCCTTGGGATGAAGAAGCTCGGAGCCTCCCCAACCTTTGCAATCTCTTGCGGCAACTAACTTTGTAGAAAGCGCTTTTAAATCTCGAAAGCGCGCCAAGTTACGCGCTTTCCTAGGAGAATGTATTTTATGGCAGACGATATGGAGAAAAAGGGGAATCAATTCGGACAGGGCCAGAGTGGCCAGTCCGGGCAAGGTCAACAGAGCGGTCAATCGGGACAGCCCGGACAGGGTCAGCAGGGCGGCCAGTCCGGTCAGTCCGGCCAGACCGGTCAAAAGAAGAGCGGTCAGAACGAGAACGAGGAAGAGGATCAGAACCGCGACCGTCAGCGTCGCGCTTCCTAATCTCCTTTTCGGTGTACTGATTGAAGTCCCGGCGTTGCGCCGGGACTTCATTTTTAGGCAGACTTATCCAGGGTTGTGAGGAAAACAAATGACAGCCAAAAACCCGCCGAAACCAGAAGAGCCTTTTTTGAATGTTTTCGCTCGCAAACTCGGACGCGCTGCCGGTGCCCTTACGAATGTAGCGCAGGGATTGAGCGAGAATCTTACGGCGCTGCCCCAGACCGTTTCGACCCAATTGGGCGCTGCGAAGGCTGAACCGAGAGTTCGACATCGAACCACCGGTAAAACTGCTGAGAAGAAGAATCGTGCTGCGACAAAGAGACGTGTTCCGAGCACTCGTGCGCGAAAGGCTCCTGCGAAAAAATCACAGCGCGTAGCCAAAGCCGGTGCTCGAAGAAAAAAGAACTGAATGCTCTAATATCTGACTGCATTCTTCGAAGACTAGCAGCACTCGGCTCTTTTGCCCTCGCTGGTACGGAGTCCGGGGTATTGTCACCACTGCGTATTCACAACTACTTTTGAGATAGCCGCTCCGATCCACTGAAGCAAGAGCAATATCGTGGGAGAAAACTATCTTAGGAGGAAATACAAGTGGAGAAGACCTCATTGCAGGATTTGTACCTGGACGAACTTCGTGATCTATACAACGCTGAAACCCAGCTGGTAAAGGCATTGCCCAAAATGGCCAAAGCCGCCGCCAACGACCAACTGCGTGAAGCCTTCGAAGAGCATCTCCGGCAGACGACGGAACACGTTTCCCGCCTGGAGCAAATCTTCGAACAGCTCGGAGAAAAAGCATCGGGCAAGAAATGTCTCGGAATGGAGGGATTGGTCAAAGAAGGATCCGAGACTATGAAAGAAGACTACAGCGAGCCCGTGAAAGATGCCGCCATCATCGGTGCCGCGCAGCGCGTCGAGCACTACGAGATGGCCGGCTATGGAACCGCTAAGGCGTTTGCCGAGCTGCTCGGAGAAAATGATCACGTCTCTTTGTTGGCAGAAACCTTGGAAGAGGAAAAGCAGGCGGATGAAAAACTCACGCAGTTGGCTGAGCAGATCAATCGCCAAGCTGCACAAGCTGAGGCAGGCGCCTCAGTCCGTAGCGATGGCCGCTCTAGCTCAAAATCCAGACGAGCAGCCTAGGCCGCTCTTTAGAAATGTTTGTAACTGACTGTAAATGGAAGGGATTGCTCTCAAGCTGTCCCTTTCATTTTATTTGCACAAGCCAGCATACGGTATTCACCGTATAGCCTATTTTTCGAAACATTCCTACAGTAATTTCCAGCGCAGTCTGCAGTGAATCTTCCCCGTGTTGAGGTTTTATGATGAACCAGAATTCCCAAATTCTGACGCGAAGCTGGCGAGAGCTCTACACCGCCGCCCTGTTTGAAACGGATAAGAACCGCGTCCAAAGCCGTATCGCCGATGCCGAAAAAGCGATTGTGGCGCGAGCGCGCGAGCTTTTCGCGGTGGGCGCTGATACCATCGAAGAGGACCAGGCGTTGGACGATGCCTTATACGCCCTCCGCGCCCTGCAGAACTGCCTGGAGTTCCGCGCCGCAGCCTAGTCCTCAACAAAGGCCGCGTTTGGGATTGAAAGTGAGAGAAAGTCTAGACCTTCCACAGCTGCGCTAGCGCTCGCGCTGCGTCGGACAGAGCGCGCTTCTCTGCGCCCGCTTGCGACAGGCCCAGGACTCTTGCCCGCGAAACTATGGGCAGCCTCTTCTTGGCGTCAATATCTGCCTGATGAATTTCGCACACAGCGGTTTCAAATACTCGCTTTAGGTCCTCGGGCGAGGGTGAACGCTGCGCCTCAATGTCTTGTGTAGTTTTGTACATTTCGAGAAGCTCCACGTGCTATCTGTTTGAAAAGCTCAACTTTCTACTGCCCGACTTTAGATTGAGCCCGGTCCGCCAGCAATACTGTGTACTCCCGGTGGATGGCCGTTACGTTCCCCTATTTTTCAAACTCTCCAGATGTAAGGTCTCTGCCACGTTGAGAGTTAACTGGTTCACCAGGAGGATTTGTTCGCCGTCGAACCGACCGTCCACGCGTTTGCAATTTGGCGGTAAAAGAAAAAGAAAGGTTCGGTAATTAAGCCACCAGGCTTCGTTACCGAACCCCGTTTGTTGCACTTCGACGTTGCACGCGCTAGCTGGCTTTGCGGTCCGAACGGATCTCTTCATCTTTCTCCGCCTGAGTCCGCTCGTCATTTGCGCGGGCCTTATCCGCCGCCTTTTGTCCCGCATCTTTTACATCGCCCCAAGCGTTCTGCACTTTGCCTTCGGCCTGCTTTGCCGCGCCTCGCACTTCGGCCTCTTTATTTCCTGTCCATTCGCCCGCTTGACGCTCAACACGGCCAGCAACATCTTTCACCTTACCTTCGACTTGGTCCTTATTCACGATGAGTTCCTCCTTATGTTTCGACCTACCAAAAAACGTGATCCTTGCCTTACCTTGGGTGCTTCCGGCTCAAAAACAACTCTCCACGAGGAAGGCCTCAGAGCACCGGGCTTCGACCTTGGATCAAGCGGATCAGGACTGCGACCACAGCCAAGACGAGCAGAATGTGAATGAACCCACCCAGTGTGTATGAACTGACCATGCCCAACAGCCACAGAATCAACAGCAGAACGGCTATCGTCCAGAGCATAGGCTTCCTCCCTTGAACCGCGTATTCAGCAACCAAGCCGCAGTTTAGAGTGGCCGTACGTGGGCGGGTATCCCGTAAAAGCCCTATTCGAGGTCCAATCTCGCTTTACGGCATAAAAGGTACAGGGTGGACATCAGACCTAAGGTGAGCTCCATCGGGAGCTAATAAATCTGGACAATTCCATTGCGAACGGCGTAAAGCGTCAGATCCGCAACCGAATGCAAATCGAGTTTACGCATGAGATTAGTGCGGTGGGTTTCAGCGGTTTTTACGCTCAAACTAAGGGCGGTAGCGATCTCCTTGGTAGTCCTGCCTTCCGCCACTAATTGAATTACCTCCCGTTCCCGCGGGGTCAACACGCATTGGCCTGAAGGGTCTGTTTCTTCGTGCGGACGCAGATAGCCATCCAGCATCATCTGCGCTACTTTCGGAGTGAAGAAAGTACGCCGGTGTTCGAGAGCTTCCACGGCCGCCATCAGGTCCCGGCCGGCATCGGACTTCAACAGGAAGCCGCGCGCTCCAGCAGCCAGCACTTCGCGAACTACCTGCTCAGAATCATGTATGGTGAGAATCAGAATGCGGGCATCCGGCATTAGGGCTAGAATTTGCCGCGCCGCATCCAAACCGTTCAAGTTCGGCATGCCGATGTCGAGCAACAGGATGTCCGGCTTGAACTTGGTGGCACCCTCGACCGCTTCGCGACCGTCTTTCGCCTCGGCGCAAACTTCCCATCCCGCATGGGACTCTAACAATGCGCGAATGCCTTGCCTCGCCACCTCGTGATCATCTGCAACAAGGATTCGAAGAGCGCCCACAGCCCACCCCTTTAGAAAAGATCACCGAAGCCCGCAGGACAATTGTCGCAGGGACAATTCGTATACAAGATAGTTGCGCTCAGCACTAGCAACGGTTGTCGGCAGATGAGCAACGACCTAACTTATTACAAACCACTTTACCTTTTAACTGATGCTTATCGTTTTAACTGATGCTTATCGTTGGTCCGCGACTCATCGAATAAGGTGTTTACCCTAGTCGCCCGTAGAGTGACTTCCATCGGAGCGAAGTTGGCATCTAAGGCGCTGGAGGATTTCCATGCGTTCAGCCGCATCCTGGCCGTTTGGCTCAGTTCTGTCGATCATACCTTCGGCCGCCATTGCTTTGGTCCTTGTTCCAGGTCTATGGGCTCAGACCGCTCCGGTCGCGCCCGCGACGCCGCCCGCCGTTAACGGAACAGTTCCTGATAACCAGCAGGCGCCTCCGGCTCCGAGTGCCACCGCCTCGCAGGGTCAGCCTGGGTCGCAAGAGCCGCTTAATGCAGAACCGGGCACTGGAAACGATCAGGGCGGAATGTTTGTCTTCAAGAAGCAGGTGCAGGAAGTGGTTCTTCACGCCACTGTCTATGACGAACAACGGAATATGGTCCCCGGCCTGGACAAGAGCGCCTTCACTGTTTTTGACGATGGAGCCCAGCAGCCGATCACCTCATTCCGCCGCGAAGACGTTCCCGTGGCCATGGGCATTGTCGTGGATAACTCCGGCTCCATGCGCGATAAGCGGGAGAAAGTTAATCAGGCCGTATTGAACCTGATCCGCGCCAGTAATCCGAAGGACGAGATTTTTGTGGTTAACTTCAGCCAGAAATACTATCTCGACCAGGATTTCACTGGTGACGTGAATCTATTACAGACAGCCCTACACCAGGTTTCCGCGAGGGGAAGCACTGCCTTATACGACGCCATTGTGGCCTCGGCGGTTCATTTGAAGAATAACCCCCGCCTCGATAAGAAAGTGCTGCTGGTCATCACCGATGGTCAAGACAACATGAGCCAGGAAACGTTGCAGGAAGCTTCGCGCCGATTGCAGCAGGCGAATGGGCCCACACTCTACGCCGTCGGTTTGCTGGGTGGAGGGATGCAAACCTCAGGCCGCGATGCATTGGAGCACCTGGCGGCGGGGACCGGTGGAGTCGCTTACTTTCCCGATAGTCTGGATCAGGTCGACAACATCACCCGCACTGTGGCGCACGACATCCGCAGCCAGTACATGCTCGCGTACAAGCCCCACAATCAGAATGCCAAGCCGGGATATCAGTCGGTACGGGTAGAGGCACACGCGCCGGGATACGGCAAGCTGACGGTTCGTACTAGAAGCGGTTATTTCCCACCGGAAGCCGCACACTAAAATCGGACGGCTCGCAGGTCAAGCGACTCGCAGGATCAAGCGATCGGCACTTCGGTCGTGTTGCGCAGCTGCGGAGGCATCTGGATTTGAATAATATTGTTCTTAATGGCATACACAACCAGGTCGCGGATGGAATGCAGGCTCAGTTTCCGCATAATGTTGCTGCGATGAGTTTCCACCGTCTTGGTGCTCAAATTCAGCAGGGAAGCTACTTCTTTGGAACTCTTTCCCTCGGCTAAAAGTTGAGTGACCTCGCGCTCGCGGACCGTCAGGGTGGGCAAGTTGGGCGGCTCGTTCCGTGAGACGGCATGGCCTTTATCGAGGAAGCCGGCCAATACCAGATCATTGACGCGCGGCGTAAAGAACATTCGCTTGCTTTGCAGGGCTTCGACAGCCGAGACCAAATCTCGGGCGGCGTCCGACTTCAGCACAAATCCACGGGCTCCGGCGTCGAGCGCTTCCCGGATGACCTGATCGGAATCCGTAATCGTTAGAACGATGACTTTGAAATGAGGGTCATGTTGCAGCAGTTGACGCGTAGTGTCCAGGCCGTTGAGGTAAGGCATACCGATATCTACGATCACCACATCCGGCTTTAACTGTTTGGCCATCTCGACCGCTTCGCGGCCGTCGGACGCTTCGCCGCACACTTCCCATCCCTCATGCTTCTGGAGAAGCGCACACAACCCGCGGCGTACAATCTCGTGATCATCGGCTAACAGAATACGGAGTTTCATGGCAGATACCTTCCTTCACGTTCACCTTTAGAGACGTCGAACAAATTTCAACAAGCGGCGCCCGGACTCTTCGCCAGAGCCGTGAATACGCGGTGTTGGCTTACCGCTTCCACAGCCTCCAACAGGTCTCTCGCCGCGTTCGACTTCACAACGTAACCTCTTGCCCCGGCGTCGAGCGCCTCACGCATCATTTGGGGAGAGTCGTGTTGAGTGACGAACAAAACCTCGAGCCCGTTTGATTTCGGTTTCTGCTGAAGCAACCGGCAAGCCTCCAGTCCATTCATCCGAGGCATGGTGACATCGAGCACTACGACATCAGGATGCAAACTCTCGACTTTTTCGATGGCCTCGATCCCGTCAGAAGCTTCCCCTACGACTTCCCAACCGGTGCGTCCTTCTAAAAGAGTGCGGAGCCCTTGCCTTACGATCGGATGATCATCCACCAGCAATATCCGAACTGGCATCACTCTTCTGTCCCCCTGAGGCAGCTTCGTTCTGCGAGCGTACAACTACGTTTCTTTTGACTGTGCCGGTTTCTGCCGCAGGAGTATCCCCTCACAGGGCGCAAGGTGAATTCCCAAGCAAACCACTCTGAAACCTAACACGGCACCAAACTCCAACCGAATACAGGGAATCCTGTATCTTTTAAGAAGATAACAGAACGAGGTGAAACGCCACATTAATCTCCCGTAACCTCAATTTCCCACCGAACTCATCGGCGGAAAGTGCGGAAAGTACGTTCCCTCGTGCAACAGGGCGTCCACAGCCTCAACGATGGAACCTACATCCGACTTGGCGCAGGCTCCGCGAATGCCCGCCCGGCGAGCCTCGTCCGCCAGCTGCCGCGAAAGATGAATGGTTACCATCAAAATAGGAATTTCAGGGAACAATCCCGAAATTTGGCGGGCTACGTCCAGTCCGTTGAGGTCGGGCATCTGAAAGTCCAACAAGATCATATCGGGGGGATTTTTTCTCACCCTTTGGATCGCTTCGCCACCGGTTCGCGCTTCGTCGCAAACCTGCCAGGTAGTTTGCTGTTCCAGTAATGCCCGAAGGTAGTGGCGTACCGCCGGGTTGTCATCTACCACAAGAATTCGGACCAAGTGGCACTTCCCTTCCGTTTACTCACCAAACTTGCCTTGTTGCTTTCTTGCATTGCCCTTCACGCTAGAGGGTCGGCACCATAGTCACAATACCGTAGACTCCTTAGCAGCCAAGACGGCAACCACTACCAAACTCCCTTGTCGGTACCGGTAAATTTGAACTCCAGCGCGGCGGCGGCCGCCAAGCCCGGTAGCAGGCTCAGTCGCAGCGTGTTTTGCAGTTCACCGTTGAGCAATAATCTGGCCCACTCTGACGCGTAGAGCTTTGCCGCCTGGGGAAAAATTGGAATGCGGAGAAACTTTCGACGAAAACTAACCAGCTCGTTTCCAAATCGCGCGGCATCGGTTACCAGGGACGGAAGGGGAAGATCCTCGCCCCGGTACGACTTAACGTATCCCGACACCGTCACCAGATAGGTAGCCAACCCATCCCAAAGTCCTGCGGAGCGAGCCAGCGTTTCAAGGTAGACATAATCCACCCGGCCAGATTCCACCAGCCGTGCCGTATCCGCGACGTCACAAAGCCGAAGGTAGAAGTGCCGGTACATTCGCTGCAATGTGCTGATGATGAGCCGCTCTTCCGGCGCCGGTACTGGAAAGCTGTTTTCGCCCAGTTGTATGGTGCCAGCCCGCTTGACCAGGGATTCGGCGATTGCGACCTGCTCTCCGGTCTGACCTAGTCTCCCAACATGCACTTCCACCAGTTCCGGTAAACCTGGCACCACGAAATTCCACTTGTTGGCCAGCCGGTCGCCCCAGCTGCGTTCTTCCAAGTGCGCTTTGAACCGATCCCGCATGATCGCCACGACATCAGCGCTGCGTCCATCGATATACAGGTCAAGGTCGCTACCAAGGTCGGGCCAGTGGTCGAGGGACTTGATCACAATCACTTTGCCCGCATCTCTTAAGGCGTTGCAAATGGGAGACAGGAAAGATAACGCGTGATCGATGCGGGCCTGCTCTTTCTCCATGGCGCGATGCACAGATTCAGCCCACTCGTTCCCTTCCGCTACCATCAGCAGGTAGAGGTCAGGGAACGCACGCATGACGACGTGATGCGAACCGGCAAGCCCCCATAATTCGCCGAAATCCTGCGGGCCGAAGCTCTTGATCGTTGTGACAACTTCATCCGTGCAATCGCGCCGCGACCCTTGGCCGCTGTTCGCTGAAACATTGTTTCCATCAATTCCCAGCAAGAGTTGAGAGAGAAGAGTGAGACACCCGGTTGAATTTTTGGCGCCATTCATATGCTGACCCGCTTCTTTCAACGGACAAAGTGACGTTCTGGCGTACCTTCGATGAACAAATTCGGTTTCAGGTTGTTAGCCGGAGAAGTGCGCCCCGCTTGCCGCCTGTCGCTGCGTTTATTGACGCGCAGACTGCGCATGAGCGTCTCCTCCGACGCCGCAGTTGGCGACCGCAGGCTGGCGTTCAATGGCCGTTCCTTCTTCGTAGTCGTTCCAGGTTTCGATCATAAGGAAGGGCAGCGGATTGGAGCTGTCGTAATACTGCCGGTAAAGACTCATGGTCTTATCCAGCGTTTTCCCGCAATCGCGCTGAATGTGACGGTTAAGTCCCCACTTGGCTGCGGAGTCGTCAAAGCCGGCCCAAGCTCCGCCGATCGCGATTTTGTCGGGCTGCTTGTTCTTCATGGTGTTGTAAAAGTTCTTCAGATACTGTTCGCCCCAATTGCTGCCATCGGGCGCCCATCCTCCTGGTCCGGGCTGAACCCAGGCGTAAGATCCGGCGAAGGCGTCGGCGAACTGCGCGGGTAGCTGGTCTTTGTAGATGAGCAGCGGAGGCCTGTCCCAGCTGCTGCAATGCGCACGCACACGGTTCCAGTCGATGTGGCCGCTCTTGGGGAAAATAAATATCATTGGCCGTCCGTCATAGGTAAGGTAGGCCTCGCGATACTTCGCGGTAGGACCGATGTATGCGGTATAGGCTTTATCCATGGCCGCGATCGCGCTGTCGGTCGCCTCGGCGTCCTGGTCTTCCGATTCGTTGTACAGGAGAGCGACCTGAAAGTGGCTTTCGCTGGCTGCAGCTTGCAGCAGCCCGAAATTGTGATCGGAGTAAGGCCGGCTCTCGCCGTACCAGTCGACTACAAACGCCGCGATTCCCACTCGACGCGCCTGCTGAATCTGCTTGCGGAGAACGGTGGAATCCTCGCTGGAATAGCCCACATCCATGTGGGTGTGGTCTCCAAACCAGGGCATGTAAACCGCGAGAAGTTTAGGCGAGAGAGCCGGCGTCAATCCGTTCTGAACCAAAGTGCGATGAATGCCGCCGGTTGTGCACCCGCTCGCGACAACAAAAAAACTCAGACAAAAAGTAAGTAACGCCTTCGACAAGTGACGACTCCATTTCTCCAGGCCTTCTTGCGCAAGGAATAAGATGCCGTAGGAGTCTCCATGGTTGGCATCACCCGGGGGACGGAAGAGGGTCCGTGCACGCTTGGCAGAGCTTTAATGCGTGCGCCTAACTCAAGACTGTGGAACGGCTTGCAACTGCCGAATCACCCAGCGATCAGCCCCGGGCGTCATCAGTACGACGTAGTGCATCACGACATGTTCGTCGTGAATATTTTTTCCCCCGTCAGAGATGCGCAATTCGTACTCCGCAGTATCGTGCAACTCCATGACGTCGCCCTCGGGGGCATAAAATACCGCTTCCAGGTGATGCGTCTGATTCGTGTATTGGCGGGTCAGACCGGAGCGCTGCTGGCTGGTCACCATATCGCGCAACATTCGTTTGGCCTCGCCGGCAAATGGCCCTTCGAGAGGGTCAAGGGTATTGACTTCGAGCGCCTGCGCCATGCTCATCCACGCAAAGCGATAATCCCGCAGAATTCCGCGTTCGGTTAAATTTTCGACCGCTCGCGGCGTCGCTTTCTTTGCATCTAGTTGCACTTGCACGTTTGCGTCAGCGGCGAAAGAACTGACCGCCAACGCGCAGACGAACAAAACCACCGAAGCCATGCCTCCGGAATATCGAAGAGCTGGAGCTGTTTTACTGAGTGAACTCATGGCTTGGCCCCGATGCGAAGTTCATTTCCCATTACCACGCCTGAAGCAACGGAAACCACGGTTGCCCCCGAAGCTTCGATCTGCGCGCGAGCCACGCCCTGCTTGACGGGCGCATCCACCGTGCTCTTTCCGTTCGCTTCGGTCGCTGAGAACGTGACGATCGTGCCATCAGGCACAACATTTCCTGCGCAGTCGTGCACCGGTTCAGTCTGCACTACAATCCCAATCGGAATGCGTTGGCCGGTAATGCGCAAATTGCAGGGATCGGAAGCGACTTGCTGCACCGCACGTTTCGCGGATAGGTCATCCAGCGAAGCGTTCACTTGCAATAGCCCAGCCGACTTGCCGGATGCGGTGCGAAACCATGCCACTCCGTTTTGTGTTGCAACCGCCCGCGAGAACAATGGTTTATCCCCGGCGGCTAGCTGAAAGGATATCGTCTTGGGTGTAAGGACCAGATTGTTAAATTGATCGAATGGAAACGCAACCCCGCTCACGGCATCACTTAGACCAACCGGAACACGAGACGGGTGGACAAGAAAAGTCAGCTTGGCCGGCTTCGCGGCGACCACATAGAAGGTGCCGCTGTGGCAACTGTCAGAACAGACCAGAGCCAGATAATCGCCGGCGTTCCGCAAATCTTGCCCCTGAATTCGTATTTCTTCTCCCAGGTTTACGTCACTCCTGCGCGAAACTCCTGGACCCAGAAGATAGAACGTGGCCTTCCCGCTGCCCGAAGTTGAGATCGTTGCCTCATCCCCGGCAGTGACGGAAGCAGGCACACGAAGATCCTGTGCCCTGCCCACGACTGCAGTTAGGCCGATAGCTGCGCAGATCAGTAAGCGTCGAAGCATGCTAAGACTTGTTCAAACTGTATTGATCGACCACCACATGAAAGCTTTGCACCTTGGGTGCGATCGATTTCGGAATTTCGACGGCAAACGGTGCCGACGATTGAGGCAGCAGCGCGTGATCTTCGTATCCATCCGCCACCCATACCACTTTCGCGTTGTTGTCGTAGAAGCTCACGATGACATGCGAAATGTTTACCGTCTGCCCGCTCTGATTGAACAAGTCTCCGTGCAGCACGCTCTTGCCTTGAGAATCGGATTCAATCTTCTGGTTCATCACCCCAATCACTGGATCGGCAGAAGCAGGGACAAGGCTTGCTTTCACGTCCATGCGGACGTTCTTCACGTTCTTTAAATTGAAGTTCGGAAAGTCGATGCGATACGGCGACACTTGCTTCGGCAGCAGAACATGGTCAATCTTGTCGAAACTGGTTTCGTCGTCAATCGCGCTTCCGGCTCCATCCACCAGCGTGGCATTCACATTCACGAATGCGGGAACGGTATCTTCGTTCACCACTTCGCCCATCACCACCGCGCCTTCGGCGGAATCGACCGCATTCATCGAGATGATTCGAACATGCGGTGCGTCGACATTTTTCGCTCCCCATTCATCGGATGCGCCGCCCGTGACCAGGTCCCAGCGCAAAAACGTCACCGGGATGACCCGGGCAGGAACGTTCGGTATCTCCACTTTGGGTAGCACTGTCTTCCACACATCGCCTTCGCGGACCAGATGAAAGTCGCGCACATCTTCGATCGGACCTACCGGAGTCGTCCAGTGAAGCCGCACGCGCATCTGCGCTTCGTCATTCGTGATATGCAGAGGCCGCGATTCAAAGCCTTCCAGGGCTGAAAACGAACGCAGGCTTCCGTTGGAACCGGTCCAATCTTGAATGAACGCTTGCTTATCCGTGATGCTACCTTTTGAGACCTCAGCGATTGCTCGATCCCAGTTACGCCGCTGCACGTCTGAGAGAAGATTTTTGAGCGCCTGCTCTGGAGTGGTAGCTTTTCGCGTATACACTGCGGAACCAGCCGCGATCCCCACCACGTTGCGCGTTTGTTCCGGCCCCAGTAACGCCAGGCCGATGAGAACAGCGGTGACCACCACGAGAATGATTGGCAGAGTAAATTTCATGGAATGCCTCAGGCCACGTAATGCGTTTCTGGATGCTCGGCGCGCACCGGCACACCTGCGGCGGCCGGAAGCCGACGCTGCTCCGGCAGCAGAAGTTCAAGAAAAATCGCCAGGAAACTCACGCCGATCGGTAATATCCCCCACATCAATCCCTGCCACGCCGGTGGCATCGCGTCCGATGGAATCTTGTGCGCGGGTGGCACGTCCTCCTTCGACCACGCGGTAATCTCGCCTGTGCCGAAAGTCTCGATCTTTCTCCATCCTACGAAGGTCAATAGCGGCTCATAGTACGGATCGTGGACGAAAACATATTTCAGGCCGTAGCGATTGGCATGTTCCAACATCGCGCGCAGCGATGCCATGCCGGCAGAGCCATAGAACTTGGCGTTGGTCAGCTGAGCCGAACCGTAATGAGTCATTTCAGGCAAAAGACGGGCGGAGTTATAGTCGCCATCTACGCTGCCTGCGCTGGTATAAGTGGAAACTTTGGCCAGATCGCTGGCAAATCCCAGCGTGATATAGCGGTAAGCATCGTGGCCGTCACGATTCAGGAACGCGATCACTGGGTCGACATTCGTCGCAGCCTTTGGGCGAAAAGGATTCGCATTCAGCCACCAAAGCGCTGCGCCTACAGTTCCGACCGCCGCCAGAGACAACGCTACCGCTGCTTTGGACTGGAAGCGATCAAGCAACTCAACCGCTAGAACACCCACGATCGGCATCGCCAACAAAATCGCCCAGAACGTAAAGCGCTCGAAAGTCAGAATCTCGAAGGCGCGCCCCAGCAGCCACCGGGGCAGGGGTGTAGTTCCACCGAGTCCGAAAATCATGGTCAGCCAAAAGCCAAAAAGCAAAGGCCGCAGCCGGCTCGAAGACGCTCCCCGAATCAAAATAAAAGGCAACGCCAGAATCAGGATTCCGTAAGGAATCACGAAGTAATTGATGCCCGTCACAGAATTCAAAAGAAAATTGGCACGGCTGTCGTGAGGAATCGGAATCTGGTGGATAGGGTGCTGAATAATGGCTAACCAATATGGCAGCAGTACTAAGCCGACGCCACCACCTGTCACCACGGCGAATACCGCAGCTCGAGACAGGACGCCGCTCACCGACCCCGACACGCGCTCGTCGTGCGCATCCAGAATCGCGACCCAAAGTACTGGACCGGCGAAAAGCACCACGCCAAAGATTAGGGTAACGTGATGGGCCGCGGCGGCCGACAAGCTGATCGCAATTCCCTTAATTAAAGCTCGCGGGCTCGCCTCTGTCATCCATTCATAGAAATAAGGCAGGGCGTTCAGGTACAACGCTGCTGAAGCTATGGTTGCAAGCTGTCCTGCTTGATACGCGAGGAAGGTGAGGGATCCCACAAAAACGCTGCCGAGAGCGGCATAACTGGCCGCGCGATCATCAACCCAAATCCTGGCAAAACGAAACACGCCCACTGGCAACAGCAGGATGGCGATCAATTGCACCATCATGTAGGCCATCTTCAGGCCGGTGACGGTTGAGATCAACGCAATCCATTGGTGGGTGAGTGGCGGATAAGTGGTCTGCGAAAAGCCGCCAAACCACTTTTCATTCCAAGGGTTGAACCAGTGGTGGGCGTAGTGCGACGCGAAAAACATGTGAAAATTCGCATCGAACGAGCCGGAAGGCAACTGCATCAATAGCAACGGTCCATGGACCGCCAGCGCCACCAGGACGATTGCAAGAATTGGAATTGGACGAGAGTAGCTTTGGGTCGTGCTCATGCTCACAATAGTGCGCTCCACAGAGTGCTCAGCCAGCACTTGGATTCCCAAACCCCGTACAGGGTTTACTTGATTCTTCTTACTTCCTTGCTAATGTTCCACTTGCCAAAGCAGCCTTACCGTGAAGAGTGGCATCTGATGTGGACCGCAGGAAATAGTGTGCGGGAGGTAAACCTTAGCCTTGTTCAGAACGTGGTGACATTGTGAAAAGCCGATTTCCGCTCGCGAGCTTTTGCATGCTTGCTCTTTTAACTTGCTGCCTGGGACAGACATACGATGTCGGGGGTCAAGGCGGCACTGCTCCGCCCAAGAACCAAAACCCCTCCGACGCGGCTCAGAATTCAAACCAAACTGAGTTAGGTTGGGGATCGAGCATCGACGTGGCTCGCCAGTCGCGAGCCGCTCAGGATGCGCTGAAAAGAAATGACTACGCCGCAGCTATTTCCTATGCCGAGCGCGCCGCCAAATCCGCTCCGCAAAATCCAGAACTCTGGTTCCTTCTTGGCTACTGCAACCGGCTGGGCGACCACTATCAGGCTTCGGTCGACGCTTTTAACCGTGGCCTTAAAATTCAGCCCGGCTCCGTTCGCGGTATGGCCGGATTGGCGCAGACATATGCCAAGATGGGCCGCGTTGCAGAAGCCGAACAGTTGCTCAAGCGGGTGGTGGACGCGAATCCAAAGGATGCAAACAGCCTGCAGCTAGCGGGTGAGCTTCAACTAAGTACGGACCCCGCGCAGTCGCTCGATCTCCTGCAGAGAGCCGACGCGTTGCAGCCATCCGCTCATACCGATCTTCTGATTGCGCATGCCTACGAACATCTAGGCAAGCCGGAAGAATCCGCAAAGTATTTGAATCGCGCTAAGGAGCGGGCTCCCCACGATCCTGAAGTATTGCGCGCAGTCGCCGGCCAATATCGTGACCAGGGCCAGTACGATCAGGCAATCGCGGCCTTGCAGGCGATTCCGAATAAAACCATCGACGTGCAGGCCGATATGGCGTATACCTACCAGCTCGCCGGAAGACAGCAAGAGGCTGCCGATCTCTACACTCGCCTGGCAAAAAGCGCGAAAGGCAATCTTGGACTGAACCTCAATGCGGCGCAGGCCTTGTTCTCTCTTGGCCAAACCGATGCCGCGCAGGCGTTTCTGGATGAGGCCCGGCGAATCGATAGCAATAACTATCGCCTGCACGCCATTTCAGGCGCCATTGCCGAATCCGACAATCGCTTTGATGATGCCAGTTCCGAATACAATCTTGCGCTTAAAAATTTGCCACCCACGGTTCCAGAAGGTCAGCTGTATCCGATTGAGTTGCACCTCAATCTTTATGAACTCGACTTGCGTCAGGACGACCAAGCCGCAGCCAAGCAGCAACTCGATTCCGCTTTTGCCCTGATCAATCAGGTGAATGTTCAACCGTCATCTCGACCGGAAATGTTAAGGCTGCGTGCCGCCATCGAGGCGGGTTTGGGCAATATGGATGCCGCTAACAAAGATCTGCAGGAAGCGTTATCTCTGGCTCCGGCCAACGTGAATTCACTCTTGAGCTACGGCAGCTTGCAATGGAAGCTCGACCAGAAAGACGCCGCGCAGGCCACGTTCTCAAAAGTTCTGGAACTTGACCCGCACAACCGCACCGCCCTTTCCTCGCTCGGCTATCTTGCCCGCGATAAAAGCGATGCCAAGCTCGCGGAAAATTATTTTGTTCAGGCAGCGAAAGCGCATCCGAAAGACTACGCTCCATACCTCGCTTTAGGCGATCTCTACACGGCCGAAAGGGATTTCAAATCAGCCGAGGCTAACTACGAGACCGCCCACGACCGCATGCCGGCGAACGCGTTAATCATCGCAGGCGCCACCAACGCAGCCCTCGAATCGCACAATCCAGATCTAGCCAAAAGCTGGCTGGATCGCGCCACGGGCAAGATGAACGACAGCCCGCAAATCGCTCGCGAACGTGAGCGTTACCTCACTTTGAAGGGCGACTACGCCGAATCGGCGAAGCTCGGATTCTATGTACTGGAGAAGCTTCCTCATGACCGCGAAGGCGTGGTCTATCTCGCTTACGATTTGTATTACCTGGGCCGCTACGACGAAGCGCTCGCGCTGGTAACAAAATACGAGCCTATTATTCCCAACGATAAAGATCTTGCTCTCATTGCCGGCGACGTCCACGCCCACAACGGGCAATCCCGCGAAGCGGTTGCCGATTATACCCGCGCTCTCGAGCGCGACCCCAAAATGCCGCTGGGTTATGCCAATCGCGGATTCATGTTGAACGATCTTCACGAGGCCGGAAAAGCCATCAAAGATTTTCAGACTGCGATCCAATTGCAGCCTGACTACGGCGAGGCGCATCTCGGCTTAGCCTATGCCGACCTGCAATTGCATCGGCCGAAGGCAGCCCTGAATCAGTTGGAAACAACGGAGAAACTGTTAGGCAAGTCACACGCCTATCACTTGGCACGAGCCGAGGCATTCCGCCAGGAGCAGGATTTCGTCCACGCCGAAGCTGAATATCGGATCGCTCTTCAGGAAACGCCGGACGATCTCAACACCCAGTTGGCCTACGCCGACACGTTATTCCGGCTGAAGCGCTTCCAGCCATCGCTCGCCGCACTTGAAGTCGCACAAAAGCTGGGCCCAACCGATCCCCGGGTCTATGCCTTGAGAGCCGAAGTTCACGCCAAGATGGGCGCGCGCGATGAAACCATGCGCGATGTCCAACTGGCCGAACAGTACGGCAAAGATCAAGTCGAAATTCTCATGTCGACCGGAGACGCGCTACTGACTCTTGGAGATCGGGACGCGGCCATGCAGCGCTTCTCAAGTGCTCTGGATATTCCCAACGGAGACCGCATTGGGGTCCGGATGGCAATTGCCCAGGTCTTCCTGCGCCAGGGACACTACGATGACGCGCGCCGTCAGATCGCACTCGGCTTTGCAGAAGCGCGGGTCGACTCAGCCCCGGTCCTGCCCGACGATCTCGCTCAGGCAGCCAGCACTTTTCTGGCGATGCACGACTTCGAACTCGCCGAAACTTACTTCGATAAAGCCAAGCTGGTTGGAGCCAATCCGCGCACCGTGGGCATCGGCCTGGCCAATACTTATCTGGCCGAGGGAGACACTCGTAAAGCCGGGGAAGCGCTTTCGAGCCTGGGCTCGCCGGACGATTTCCGTGAAGACTACGACTACCAGATGGCGGCGGCGAACATATACCGGCAACGCCAGGATACGGTGCATGCTCTCACCGCCTTCGCGCAAGCCAGCACCGTCGCCGGTCCGGAGGACCAGCGGACCGCTCAATTCGCGCAGAACGATGCGGCCAACCAGGAAGGGCACCAGATCACTCCCAACTTAAGTTTGTCTCCCGAGATCACGTTTGCGCCCTCGCTGGAAGACATTAACGTCTACACGCTCGACGCACGAATCTTGCATGTCACTAATCCTCTGCTTCTGCCGCCGCCGCGACATTCTTACCAGAGCGAGGCCGATTCACATTATCGAATTCACCTGGGCAATCTGCCTGCAATCACCGGCTTTGTCGGTGAAAGCTTGACTGCCGGTCGTTTACTTTTTCCCAGTGTCAACGTGGTGCAAGACCGCAATACATATGACACGATTTTCAACGGAGGAATGACTCCAGTTCTTCATTTTGGGCAGAACACGATCACCTTCGACGGCGGACTTCAGTTTACGATCCGTCGCGACACGATCTCGCCGGTTTTCATGAGCCAGAATCTCTTCCGCCAGTTCCTCTATATCTCCACCAGTTCTTTCTATAACTGGGTTTCGATCAACGCCAGCGGGGTTCGCGAAGCGGGGCCTTTCACTGATCAGAACCTGCATTCGCGAGATCTCTCCGCCACCTTGGAATTTACCGTTGGACACCCTTGGGGACGCACTTCGCTAATCACCGGATACAGCGTTCGGGATCTTTTATTTCGTCCGATGATCGAGGAATATTTCAATACCACCAGCTACATTGGGCTGCAGCGGAAATTCGGCACCCGTCTCACCGTTGCTGCGTTGGCTGAGGACTTGCGCTCGTGGCGAGTGCAGAACACCCAGTACGCCATCGCCCAGGCTCTGCTTCCCGGCGCCAGATTCGATTTCCGCGCCACCCCTCGCTGGGACGTGCAAGGCTCATTCTTACTCTCGCGTGGGATGGGTTATCACGAGTACGATAATGCGCAAAGTGAGTTCCTTGTTTCCTATACCCGTGTGACGCGCGGCGGTGTGGGCGACACAGGCGGTGCGCCAGTTGCCCATCCATTCCGTTTCTCGTTCGGAGTGCAACAGCAAACCTTCTACGACTTTGGAGGAACGGGCAAGACAACAACCCTTCTTCCCGTCATACATTTCTCTTTATTTTAAATTTTAAGAATTTGATCTTAAAACTCTGATGCCTTCCATGACCGAGATCACCAAAAGCGCTGTGGCTGAATCATCCACGGCCGAATTGTCTGTCGCCGCTGAATCGTCCGTAGGTCCGCAGCCTGCCCCGGCAGCCTTGCCGGCCAAGACACTTAAATCCAAACTGCTGGGTGGAACTCTCACTCTGTTAGCCGGTTCCGGACTCGTAGGCGTCACCAACCTGGTCTACAACGTCGCGACTGCCCGCCTTCTCGGCCCTACTGGATTTGCCCACGCTACTGTCGTCTACACCCTGCTGATGTTGGCCTCAGGCATCACTCTGTCGTTTCAGGTCGTGTGCGCAAAGTATGTGGCGAAGAGCACCACCCCGGAAGACCGCGCTCTTGTTTTCGCGACCCTTCACCAGCGTTCCTGGATCGCCGGAATCGGAATCGGCCTGCTTTTATTTTTAGTAGAGCGGCCGCTGACCGCCTATTTGAATCTGCCGGACCCGGTCCTGATTTCGCTTCTCGCTTTGGGCACAGCGTTCTACGTTCCCCTCGGCGTGCGCCGTGGCTACATCCAGGGAATTCACGCATTCCGTCCTCTCGCCATTAATTTCATGCTGGAAGGGCTGGTGCGTCTGTTCGGAGTTTTTGTTCTGATTGGTATCGGCCTGGGCGTAAGAGGAGCCGTGCTCGCCAGCGTGGTCGCAGTGGTGGTTTCCTATTTCGCCGCTCTGCCAAGTCCGGGGCTCACCTCATTCAGGATACGAGGAATCGCGATTTCGTTCCGCGAAGGGCTGCAGGCGATCGTCTTCTTTTCCGGCCAGACTGTCATTAACAACTTCGACATCGTTCTGGTAAAACATTTTTTTCCTCCCGCCGAAGCGGGATTTTATGCCGCCATCGCCCTGGTTGGCCGCCTGGTGAACATGTGCGCATGGTCCGTTGTAAACACCATGTTTCCAGTATCCGCGGGTGCCGGAAATAATGAGGAGCGTGAGGGCAGCCCAGTCCTGTTCACGTCGCTATTGCTCGTGTTTCTCATTTTAAGTGTCTTGATCTTTGGCTTATGGCTGGTCCCCAGCTTTTTGTGGAAGACCTTGTTCGGAGCGCATTTCGATCTGGGCAACTACGGAGCGCTGGCACCCCTGCTGATCCTTTATGCCATCACCACCGGCATCTATTCGTTGAGTTCCGTAATCATCACTTACGAAATGTCGCGGAAAATCGCGAACACAAGCTGGCTGCAACTGGCATTTAGCGGCGCTCTCGCCCTGGGAATTTATCTTCTTCACAAGTCCCTTCACCAGGTCATTGTCATCCAGTTGGTGTTGATGGTGATCTTGCTCTTTGTCCTGATGGTGCCGTTGTTGCGCGACCATCTCACCGCGCCCACTCCCATTGTCTACAGCGGTCTCCGGCTGCGCCGGAAGTTGACAGAAGAAGAGGTGATGGCGGAATTTCTGCGAAGCGAATTTCATCACCCCGAATTCGACGAATACCGCCATGAGTTCGACGCCGTGGTCAGGCATCCCGATCTCAAAAACACCAGAGAGAACGCTGTGCGGCAGGCTTTGCTGTTTTTGCGGCGCGGAGCAATGTGGCGCGAGCTACCCGCGGATACTCAGTGGTTCGAGGTGGAATTAACCCCTGAAGACCTCGACCGCATTCGCTTCTTCCCGCGCGCGCAGTGGCGTCGCATCGCGCAGGGCAGTTTTTATCTGACTGATGTAGTTGAAAAGATCCGCCTGCGACTCGATTCGCACGATGCCTTCTTTGATAAATTGCGCAGTCTCAGTTCGTCCGTGCAGGAGAACCTGATCAATCCCACGGTTCTTCTCATCGGCGTCGACAACACCGGGCCCTTGACCATCCTCGACGGAAATCACCGCATGGCCGCGTCAATGCTTGGGCCGTCACCTTCCGTGCTGACACGGCTCCGTTTCATTTGTGGATTCTCCCCCGAAATGACGCGCTGCTGCTGGTACGCCACCAACGTGAATACGTTGTTGCGGTACTTTAAGAATCTGGTGCGCTATTTCTCTTACGATCCAGAGTCTGATATCGATCGCTTCCAGGAAACCAGCCTCTAGAGTGGCTCGAGATTGTGGGAATCATCGGGCACAGCAACATGTCGGGCCCAGTCCCCTACCCCGCCGCAGAAGGGCCGTCTTAGACCTGGCTAAACGTCTATTTTCTTATCGCTGCGGCATGATGGGATTCGCGAGCGGGGTCAAAGGCTCCTGTACGACCGAGCCGTCGCGCCGCTGCAGCAGAATTGGTTCGTGTCGCTGGCGCAACGCCGCACGCTCCTGCGAAACCTTGGTATCCACCTTCGATTCGCTATCCGCGGCAACTTGACCCAGCTTCATCCCTTCGGCGGTACGCCGGGTCGCGAGACCGACCGTCGCATTCGCCCCGCCCAGCTGCTGCGCCTTATCGTAGAAGAATTGCGCGGTTTCCTTGTCACCTTCAATTTCAGAGAGGTACCCAATATTATTCATCGCGAACACGTTATTCGGGTCGAGGGAATAGGCATTCCGAAATGCCTGCACAGCGGCCGAAAAATCATTGCGATTGATGTCGGACACACCGCGAATATTCAGCTCCGCAACTCGCTCTCCCGGGGTGGTTCGAGCCTCAAGCCGGCTGCGCAGATTCTTCGCGTTCTGGGCTGCCATTTCGTTGACCGGCTTTCCTCTCCACGATCGATTCAAGGTGACCACCGCGGTCGCATCCGACTGCACCGCCGCTGCGTTATCGTAATATCTCAGCGCGGCCTCAGATTCGCCTTCCATTTCTTTGGCCACGCCCATGTTGTTGAGTGTGAAAATGTTCTGCGGATTCTCCTTCAACGCCTTCTGCAGCAAGATGTCCGCTTCGGGAGCACGTCCTTGCGAGAGCAAACGTACAGCTTCCACATTGTCATGATTTAATTGCAAGGGCATCTCTGGCAGCGCCAGAGCCTCTTTCATGGTGCGGCCTTCCACCTTGGGTGAGCTCGCGCGGTAGATGACGGCGTCGGTCGCCTGCTCTGCGGCCAACTCGTAGAAACGTTGAGCCCGGTCCACTTGCCCCTGCAATTCCGCGATGTACCCCAGATTGTTCAGCGTAAAAGGATCGTCGGGATCCAGCAGGTAAGCTTTGTAAAACAGGTTCTCGGCCTTCTCGTAGCGGCGCTTATGGATCTCCTGCACGCCTTCCTGATTCAGGCGTTGCACCGCGGTCAAATGACTGCGCTTAGGAAGCGTAACTTTAAGATCTTTCGCATGGGCGTTCGCCGCCCATCCGAGACTTGCAGCCGTAATTCCAACAACCATCCACTGTTTCCAGGACATTTTCGAGAAGTACCTCGCGACGCATAGCTTGAAGCGTTCTTAAGATGCTCAAAACCGCCGAGCGTTTGCCGTCCATTTGTTCCCTTCCGCATAAACCTGACCACCTTCCGGCTCCTGCCGGCATCCAAATAGAGCGTCAAAATTCGTCTATCGGGGATCTGCCATGCGTAGTCGGCCGTCGAGACTAATTCTAGGGATTGTGGCGTCTGGCGTTATGCTCGCTGCCGGAGCGCGGGGACAAACTATGCTCGGGTCCCAGAGTGTGCTCTCGGAATCTTCCGCCACGACTTCCGGTACAACGCCATCTACGACGGCAGCACCTTCGATCGAAGCTCTGCCGCCGGGTGCCGAGGCTGGCTCCGCCCCATCACCCACTGCCGCAGCCCCCTCGATTGTTGGGGTGAAAACAGTAAAACCGCCAGACGCATCTGAATCCGAAACTCTGGTCGACCCTGCCAGCCTGCTTCCCGACCTGCCCAAGTTACCCCCGGCAAAAGCCAGTTTGATCGGTGGAAACATTGGGCGCCTTGATCGGGTGCGCGACGAGATCACGGTTCAAGTCTTCGGCGGCGGCAAGATGAAGATTTCTTTTGACCCTAGGACCCGCTTTTACCGCGATGGCACGGAAGCCCGATTATCCGATTTGCGCCAGGGAGACCGCATCTACATCGACACCATTCTCGATGGAAGCACAGTTTTTGCCCGGGCCATTCGCGTGAAGACTTCCGGTTCCTCCGGCGAGAGCCAGGGAATAATTACCAGCTATCGCGCCGACAAGGGCGAATTGCAGATGCGCGACGCTCTCTCGCCGCAAACCATCAAAATACATGTCACACCGCAAACCCAGGTGCTCGAAGGCGGCCACACGGTTTCTTCTTCTGCGCTCCTTCCGGGTACATTGGTCGCGGTCAAGTTCGGCGCCCGGCAGGAGGGTGGCGAAGTTGCGCGTGAAGTTTCTCTGCTCGCGAGACCTGGAGCAAGCTTCACCTTCGCCGGTCAAGTCACAGCCATCGATCTTCGTCTGGGCCTACTGGTTCTGACTTCTTCGACTGACCGCAAGACATACGAAATTTATCTTGATCCATCCGTCAGAGTCGATGACAGCATCCAGCCCAACACGAACGTAACTGTGCTGACCCGCTTTGAGGGAAACCGCTACGTGGCTCGCAGCGTCACCGTGAATTCACAAAACCAGCAGTGACAAAAAGCTCACCGGCTCCCGCTTGACCGCTAGGTCGAAGTCACGGCGACCGCTGTTTGCGCCATTTTTCTGCCCTCGCGCCTAATTTGCAATTGCCTTCTAGGGCGAACGAAAGCCGATAGAGGATTGGTTTTCCTATTCGGGAATACACACACCGCCCGCGCCATCTCAGCACTTACCACGCCAAATAAGTATCTCTAGTCCGGCTACCCTTGACCATGTGGGCACTCCCGTCATAGCACCGAAGTTCTTAGACGAATGTTACCTTCCGCAAAACTCAGTCACCCCCTAAGCTGACTCCAGTTCCCAGCAAGTTCCCAGAAAGAGCAGGTCAGCGAGAGGAAATCTACAGGCGGGCGTGCCTTCCCTCCCCCTGGCCAAAGTAAGTGCAAGCCTAGGCGCCACTCCGCTCTAAGGACCCAATGCGTAGTACACACTTTGTCGGAGTAATCTTCCTGGCTGTGTCGACCCTGTGTTCGGCCAGTTCGCCTTACGTAGTCCCAACCACAACCCTATTGGCCCTGACGGCCAATAACACCAGCGCGGCGAATAATTTTCCCAATCAATCCAATGGCAATCGCGGGGCCGGCAACACCAGCAAGGTTGACGTTCATTCGCTCCTGTACTCCGGCGCAACCGCGAAAATCTATGCTCACCTGCTCCTATGGTTTGGCGGTTCGTCGCACATGAACATTGGCTATAGCTCCACCGACGCGGCGCAAATCAAGCGGCAAATCGATGACATGGTCAGCCGGGGCATTGATGGCGTGATCATCGACTGGTACGGTCCTAATAACTCTACCGATCAAGGGACGAAGCTGGTAATGGCGGAGGCCGAAAACCACCCCGGCTTTACCTTCGCCATCATGATCGACAAGGGTGCGATCGACAGATCGGGCTGCTCCGGATGTTCGCCGCAACAAGCCATAGTGACTGAACTTCAATACATGGAGCAGACATATTTTTCCTCACCCGCCTACATGAGGCGACAAGGGCAGCCGGTCGTAACCAATTTCGCTGTCGATCAGTACTATCCCATCGACTGGAACGCTGCCAATGCTTCTCTGAGCACGCACCCTGTTTTTCTTTTTCAGAACAACGACGGTTTCAGCCACACACTTAGCGATGGCAGTTATGCCTGGGTGATGCCCACCACCAGCGATTACGGCATCGGCTATCTTTCCAATTTCTACAAGACGGGAATGTCGTTTCCGCAACAGCAGGTGGTCGGAGCAACCTACAAAGGATTCAATGACAATCTGGCCAGTTGGGGGTCGAACCGCGTTATGAAGCAGCAATGCGGCCAGACCTGGCTGCAGACCTTCGCCGAGATCAACAATCTTTATAATTCAGGAAAGCAGCTGAGTGACTTGCAACTGGTTACGTGGAATGACTACGAAGAGGCTACTGAACTTGAATCCGGTATCGACAACTGCCTGACGCTGTCGCCTTCAGTTTCGGGCAACAACCTGCAATGGAACATCAGCGGAAATGAGAACACAGTCGATCACTACGCCGTCTACATCAGTTCTGATGGTCAGAACCTGATGTCGCTGACCGACCTCGAGCCCGGGTTGCGGTCACTGAATTTGTGTGGTTTTTCGATTCCGACCGGCAGCTACAAATTATTTGTGCAAGCTGTAGGCAAGCCGATCCTGGCGAATCAGATTTCAGGTGCCGTCAACTACAATTCCACCTGCGTGGTTGCCCCAGCTCCGGTGCCTCCGCAGCCCCCCGCGCCGGTGCCAACTCCAACTCCAACACCTACCCCCATCCCAACTCTGTCTTTCGGAGCTTCCCCAACTTCGATTACTGTTTCCGCAGGCCAGCCGGGGCGCTTTACGATCACAGCAACGCCGCAATCAGGGGCGTTCAATAGCTCGATCGCGCTCTCGTGCGCCGGGATTCCCAGCACTTTGAACTGTTCGTTTTCCCCCGCTACCATGACTCCCGGTTCCGGCGTCGCCACTTCCACCGTTACCATTTCCACTATTGCCGCCAGCAGGAGCCTGCCTCAGCGGCACAACCCGGTCCCAATCTCCGTTGGTTTCCTTTTGCCCTTCGGCATAGGGGGCTTTGCTCTCGTCGGCAGCATGCCACGCCGGCGCAAGGCTCAACTCCTGGCTGCTATCGCCGTTGTGGGCATTGGAATGGCTGGCAGTTCTTGTGGAGGGAATTTCGCCAAGCCCCAAACCCTTGCTGCCGCTGTGCCTGCTGCGAGCCGTTACTCCGTCACCATTCAAGGGAATGCCGCTTCCAGCAAACTTTCCACTGTCGTTGAGGTTACCGTTCAATAACTCTTGTCCGGAACCGTTGCCGCGGGGTCGCGGAATCGCAGAGCGATGCACCCAACCGAGCGAGTTCCGGGTCATGAGTCTCAACATCAGGGACTTCGATGGAACCCATCCTGGCAGTCTTCGGAACCTGGTAATCTGCCGCAAAGCTTCCGTTCTCTGCTCAAGTTCAAAATGACGCAAATATTTCAGGACAATGGTAGGCATCGTCATGCGCAGCGCTGTGGAAAAATTCTGGACCGCCATGGCCTGCTGCTTTTCCTGATTTGTCAGAAAGTTAATCAGGCAATTCGCCAAATCCTGCGCGTTACCAGGTTGATAGAACTCGATCGCGAGCTCTTCGCCATCAGCCATTTGGCGAAAATCTGCCAGGTCCGCGCACACGATCGGCACCCCATAAGCGCACGCCAGATGGGCCACTCCGCTACAACCGGTGGAAGAAGAGTAGGGCATTACAGCCACCGACGAACTCTGGAAAAGATCTGGTAGCTGATCCTCCTCAACATAACCGGTGAACTCGATCGCCGGATCACTCCCGTGTTTTTTCTTCAACGACTGCACGTATCCTGCGGCCTGCGGATGATCGCCGCCACCGATCACCAGCTTCGCGTTGGGAAGCGTTGCCTTGATAATCTGGAACGCCTCGATCATCAACTCGAGCCGTTTGTAGGTCCCCCACTTGCCGAAAGCCAGGATGCGGTGTTCCGGATTGCCGCGCCTGGCAAAGTCGGGATATTCCGGCCGACGAGTTAAGACACCATGAGAGCGGACGTGAACATTATCGTGCCCATACTTTTCATGAAGGATCTTCCGATACCCGGGCATGAGCACGGAGACCGAATTCGAGAGCAACAGCACCCGTGTGGCAACAGCGCCGGCGGCGCGGTAAAGACGCGGATGCTTTACCCCAGCATCTTTCAGATCGACGGTGTCCATCAGGTGGTGCAAAGTCACGTGGGTATAGCGGCCGCTCAAACGCGACAGCAGCGGCGTAAGAAGTCCTAGAAACGCGTTGAAAGGGTTCCGCCCGAACGTACTGAACAGCAGATTGAACCACACGACATCGGGTTTAAGTTTGCCGATTGTTTGCAGCAGCCGATACGCGCTTGCAGGATCGTCGAAAGACCAGCAGCGCTTCACGTTGAATCCGTCCAGTTCCGGCTGGTCTGCCGGCATTTTGTCGGCGAGAATTGTCACGCTTAGAAACGGATTGCGGCGCAGTTCTTCGGCAATATGCAGGCCGTACTCGCTTAGTCCCCCTTGGCTGGGCGGGAAAGTGGTGACGAGACAAATTTTCATTATTCTTCGGCCTCTACCGCCCCTTTTAGGATGCCGATGCGGCTGCGAAAGATGTTGCTAAGATGCATGCCCCGCCTCATTGCAAAGCCGGCAATCCCGAGAAGTCTGCTTCCCCCTCGGCCAAATTTTGTAAGAATGCTTCCCTGATTTTGGCAGTCGCCGCTCCTACCGAAAGAGGTTCAATCACGGTGATGTTCCCAGCGAGACGACTCATAGCCAGATATGCCTGCCGGTTCCGGCGAAGAAAATCCAGCGGATATTCCGGCTTCCGGGCAAAAGCCGCATCCGGATCGGCATCGATGATATAAGCAACGTCAGGCTTGGGGACGAAGCTTAAGACCAACCGGATGAACATTCGCGCAGCCCAATGGTTTAGCGGAAGATTGGCCAATTCGTCATAGATGTAGCGATCAAAGATTACGACGTCAAGGTTGCTCTTCTTAAAACCGTGGACTATTCGCCAAACATTTACCGCATCTCCAAAGTAGAGGCAGAAACGCAGAGCGGTAACGGGCAGGGAAGTTACATTCTTATCGCGTCGATGCAACGGTTTCTCGGGCGAGCCAATTCCTTTGTCGCCCTTGAAGGCCTTAAGGCTCATGAATTCGCGAAACCCGGGCAGTACCACGACGTCATCCCAAAAAGTGAGCAACCGTGTTCGCTGCCCGGTTTGATCGAGCCAGCTTTGAAGCGCGTTGATCTGAGTACTCTTGCCGGCTCCATCAATCCCGGAAAAGCTCACAATTTTCAAAGGGCACCCGCTCCGTACCAATTCTTATTGCGTAGATGTAGATAAAGATGGCTACGAAAATCGAGCCCTCAGTGCGCCCCCGGAGGCTTGCTCGAAGTACCCGCGCTCAAAGCCACCACCGCGCCTACAGCCACGGCCACGCCGATGATCGCTCCCGTTCTCAGCACGATTGTGCGGACTCGGTGTTGTTTTGCAGGCGCGACAGCCACTCCGGCGGGTTGCGATGCTGCAATCCCGCTCGTGTCTGGCGCTTCGGCAGCTGCGGTGCCCACTGGTTTCTGGGGCTGCGTTTGCGATTGATTCTGGGCAGGCTTCTGCGCGCTTTCAGCGGTCGAAGTCTGACTCCCGCTTCCATTTTGCTGTTGAGCCGGAGCCGCTTCTTTTGACTCCCCTGCCACCGTCCCAGGACTGTCAGGAAGCCGACTGTCAGGAAGCGCACTGCCAGGAAGCGCACTGCCAGGAAGTTCGGTCACCGGGGGCTGCTCATTGGCTTTGGCTATCAAAGCCCCATGCGAGTCCCCCGCAACCCCGGCCTCTTGCGTCGCGGACGCAAATACCGCTCCGGGAAGTCCCGAGATAAACAGCCCGCTCCAGGCCACATGCACCAGCACCTTTTTTAATGGTCCCATATGGTCCCCTCTGATGCGTCGGCGTGCCGCTTAGCTGGCAATTTTCAACTCCGCAAGCCTGAACCCGGACGAATACCAGGGCAAATCCTGCGGGACTTCGTGTGTAGGTACAGCCTGGAAGCTGCGGGCTGCTTGCTCGGCGGTTTCGTAGACTTCAAATATCCGATCAACGCGCATCAGTTCCATGATGGTCGCCGACGCCGGCGAGACAGCCGCCAGTTTCAAATCTCCGTCCCGTTTCATCGCCTCTTGCATGCAATAGAGCAATGTTTCGATACCGGCACTGTCCATGTGTTGAATCTGAGAGCAATCTAAAACGATACGCGGACGATGGACTTCCAGCAGCGGCTGCAATTCACTTATGAACTTCTCACCTTCTGCATGGTTTAGCGTTTCCGGTAGCTCCATTACGATTACGGGACCTCGGCTGTACATACACTCACCCCTGAATTTAATTGGCTCCGAACTGCCAGGCTTTCGGCGTTCGGGGCTCTATTTTTTGCCCTACTGCATTATTTAGATCAGAATTTACCGCTTGCGCTTCATAAAAATCGAAACTGTTGACCCTGGACTCTTCGCGAGCTGAGGCATTCGTTCGCATGACGCTGCGGTCAGCTATTTCAAGTGTTACGTCGCGCGTAAGATTCATAAGCTTGTTTCCATTCGCGACGGCATGGCACACATCCAGCCAAATCCCGATGTGAGTGTTGGCGAGGACGGAACTGTCCTCGATCACTGTGCCGTAGTCAATGCAGCAGCCCCTCTCGATATTGCTGCAACGCGTAATCAACGTGTCTTCCATGACCTTGGCCTCACGACCCACATAAGCGGGCGCCACCACACGCGCCCGGCGATGAATCTCCGCTCCCTCATCAACCCAGATTCCCGGTTTTAGTTCCGCTCCTGACGGACGCATTGCACAGCGGCCGCGAAGTGAATCCCCTACCAGTCGCCGCAGATCCCGCGCCTCTTTAAGATGGATTACATAATCTCTGATGAAATATGACGCAGTCCCGGGCGCCAGCAAATCCTCAAGTTGGGCGTTCGCTTTATCCGTCTCAACCACCCACAAGCTCAGAGGACTCTCCGAATCGAGTGCGCGTGTCGCGGTCTGCCGCGCCTCCCGGTGAAAATAAAATAGATCAAGTAGATCCGTTTCGGTGTACAGGCTTGCCGACATCACAAACGCATGCTCCACGCCATCACGAGAAAAATCTCTCAACTTCTGTGTGACGGCAGGGTTCATCTCGGCGACAACTTGAATGCTCACATTCTCAAACGAAGTCGAGATCGGCGGCACCGTGTAAGCTTTTTCAAGTGGTACCAGCACTGAGATCACTTCTACGCGGGCTCGCGCAAATCTTTCGATCGTGCGTTGCAGCATTGAGCGCCCCAGCACCTCGATGCACGCCAGTGGTTCCACGATTAGCGGGGCGCTTTCCTGGGGCGCAGTCGAGCCTATGGACTCCAACTCTGCCCCAACTACCACGATCGCCCCTAATCCCACGGAATGTTCCTCTCTCTTTACCCTATCTAGCTAACGATGCACCCCCGCACCATCCAGTTGCTACCGTGCGGCGTACGAGGCGGACAATGAAGACGTTTCGCTCACCGGTATCGCCGGTGAACGGCGGAGCACTCTGCGCTTGGGAAAGAGCAGATCGCGCATCTTCATCTTCGCCTTGTGCAGTTGCGATTTCGAATTGCCCACTGAACAATCCAGCATCTTGGCGATCTCGTGATGCTGGTAGCCTTCCACTTCGTGGAGCGCAAAAATCCTTCGGCAGCCTTCTGGTAATTCCTGCATCGCGCGCCGCAGGGCAATGCGATCGATCGCGCCAAACAGACTTGGGTCGGCCTTTCCCACGTCCCGGCGCAGCGATGGCGACTCTGACGACACGGGCTCGTCGAGCGAAAGAATGGGTGGCGCTTTGCGGCGGCGCAGTTTCATCAATACGGTATTCACCGCCACCCGATAGAGCCAGGTGGAAAAGGCGGAATCCCCCCGGAACGAACCGACGCTGCGAAATACCTGCAAGAATGCTTCCTGAGTCAGGTCTTCCGCATCGGCTACATCTTTTGTCATGAGAAGGCAGACCGAATAAACACGCTTCTTGTGAGTCTGGAAAAGCGTGGCAAAAGCCTGTTCGTCACCGCTCTGTGCGCGTTGTACCAGGCTGCGTTCATCGTCTTGGTTGGTTTCTTCCCTGACCGGAATCACACTGCTTGTTGTCGCGGAAATCACGCAAGTCGCCACTGTAGTCTCCTTCTTTCCCAACTAGGGGTGCTTGTCTATATTGCTCTCCACGATTCCGGGAGCATTCATCATCCGAAACGAGAGTACCGACTGCGCCAGCTACAGCCCATCAGGGTGCTCCTGTAATTGAATGCCAGACTTGCTGTACCTCAGCCCCTAGGAAAATGCGACGTACTTCCGAGTTTTTTTCTTGCAGCCGTGACGAGACTCATAGCTCGAAAAGTGTGTTGCTGCAAACAGCGGCCGGATCTCCGCAGCGAAGGCCTTAAGCCAAGCTTGCGATTGATCCGGCCGCTTCTTTAACACCGAGATTTCTGATTAGTACAGGCGGAAACCCACTTCTACGCTAATCTGAACGTTAACCGGGTGGCCGTCTTTCAGAGCTGGCTGAAATTTCCATTGCTTTACCGCTTCAATGGCCTTCGCATCCAAACCCATTCCCAAGCCACGCACGATGCGAATATCGCGCGGGCGTCCCTGATCATCCACGATCAACCAGAGTATGCAGGTTCCCTGCGTCTTAGCATTCCTTGCTTCTTCTGTGTACTCCGGGTCTGGTGTAGAAACCGCCTGCGGAGCGGAAATTCCTCCGCCTACTTTGAATACGCCTCCGCCGATGCCGCCTCCACTACCCGCGCCCACGCCGGGTCCATGACCTACACCCACTCCGCCGCCAGAACCAGAGCCAATGCCGCCACCAGAGCCCGTCCCATTGGAAGGAGGAGCCGAAGGCAGCGCAGCCGCCGACGGATTGCCCAGATTCGGCATGTGATTTGAAGCCAGGTGAACTTGCGGAGGAACCACAACTGTGGGTTCAACCGCAAGCTTGGGGTGTTGGTTCCGCACAATAATCTGCGGCGGAGTGATCTGTTGCATTGCTGTTTTAGGCAGTCTGCCCTTAATCGCGGGCAACTTGTCGTGATCACCGCCGCCACCGCCGCCGCTGACGACTTTCTTCGCGACTGGCATGGCATACGAATCTGGCGACGGAGCAATCAGCGTCACGGTCTCATGCTGTTGAACCTGTTGTACTACATGATGGCTGAACATCGCACCGCCAAGGATTAACGCGAGCAGTACGGCGTGTACCATCGCGGACCCGGCCAGACCATTCGATCGATAATTATTGAACTGTCCCCAAATCGCATCCGGACCAAGCGGTTTCTGAGACCGCGAACGGGGCCCAGGTCGCACAGCGCGGTCGCGGCCCCCATAACGCATGGCTGGCGAAGAACCTGGGAAAAATGTATCAGCAGCGTGGCGTGGACTCTCTTGATTCGGCATGACGCTCCTCAAAAACCCCCCATAATCAAAATCGATACAACTTTTCCAAGAGCGACCCGCAAATCTAAAGTCGCCCGGCCAGAAGCAGCACAAGTAGAACAACCACAACCAAGCCGAGTCCGCCGCTGGGGTAATAGCCCCACGAACGGCTGTACGGCCAGGACGGCAAAGCTCCAACCAGGAGCAGAACCAAAATAATCAGAAGAATCGTCGACATGAAACCTCCGGTCACAGAGTTTGTTATCAATCGACCCGGCCAAAACAGCGCCGAGCACCACCTAACTGCAACTATCAATCATTCCGCATGTTCTCTTTCGACTGCCCGGAATATTTCCGGACGGCCTATTCCGTGCTCGAACCGAGCAGCCGCAAAATTTCCCTCTCCTTGTGGACTCTAACGTTCGGGGTGACTCCGTTCCATCCGGTTCAAGCTGTAAAGTGCCTCCGGCATGGCCGCAAGGCTCTACAGTGTCGAGGGTAGTACCTATGGAAAAATTAACCCCCGGGGTGATTCCCGGGGGCAGTCCTTTATGCTTATTTACTTTTCTTTACCAATTAGCGGCTGGCCAGTTCCATCCGTCTCGGCTCCATCAACTCGCCGTGCTCATTCGCCTGGTTTGTAAGTTTGCGTAGCGTTACTTCCAAGGCGCCGCTCCCCGGAGGTGGCTGGACCCTTCCCCTCAAAATGTCTTCGAAGGGTACGAACTTACCGTAAAGAAGGTGAGTTTCATCTTTATCCTGCTTAACGGCGGAACCGTTCAGGTCAATCCCGGCGAAAAGCCCACGCGCTCTGGAGTATGTCAGCAACTCTGCTTTCATTTTCCAGTCAGTGTCCGCGGCGGCATCGCGGCCGACGGGTCCCGCCGCTGCGGAGGCGTCAGCCCCGATTTTGAACTTGCTATCGAGGAGATGCTCCATCCCGCGGTCATTCATCACTACCAACACTAGATCGATGGCTTGGCCGCCCAATTGCAATCCCCAGCTTCCGCCTGTGATGGTGATCGGCGCAGGAGCGCTCCAAGAGCCATTCGGCAGGCGGCAAATCGCAACGCCCTTGCCGTGGTTTCCGCCAAAACCAATCGCGATTTTCACCATCGAAGGAATCACGGCAATACACTTCGCGTCCTTCAACACTTTGTCAGGAATCGCTTTGTCTGGCGTTCCCATAATTTCTTTGAGAACATTCGCGGACTCGTCAATTCGTTTTTGAATGCTCGTCTTTTGATTATCGTCCCTATCATCCAGGGACCAAACCGTTCCGGCGAGCAGCAAGCAGCTGGCGCCGAGCACCACAAGGCATCTTGATAATTTTCCACTCATTCTTTTCATAGGCGGACCTTTTTCCGTGCTCGAAGAGAGCAACCGTTAATTTGCCTTAACTCCATCATGACGTTATCGACAGAATTACCCGCGTTCTATCAGGTTCACGCTGTAAAAATGCAGCAGAGGGGCCGCAGAACAGAAGGAAGCTATGGGAATGAACTTTACGCCTACAGTTTCGGCAGTATCTTCGAAGCTCTTGGGTGCGCGAAGTTTTTGGGGCGCAGCGTGTCGAATCCATTACGCCGCGGTTGTGCTATTCGTGGGTGCGTCGTGGGAAGATGCAACATCTTCGCCCCCGGTGTTTCGCATCAGTTCTTTCGCACGTCTTGTCTCGTCGACGGTGTCGCAGTGAACCGCGAGTAAGGTTTCTCCCTTCAAGAGCCGTCCATGATACTTCTCTGCTTCGGGCTCCGATATTCCTACTCCGATCAAACAACCTGCGAATCCGCCCAGCGCCCCGCCTACGCCAACGCCCGCGAGTGCGGCAACAATCGGTCCCGCCGCGATTACTGGGCCAATGCCTGGAATCGCCAGCGCGCCAAGTCCGACAAGCCAGCCCATTGCCCCTCCGAGGGCGGCGCCCGATCCAACTCCAACGGCGGTACCTTCCGGCGCCTTCGTAGCGGTTGCGACTAATTCCTTTTCTTTGTCGGATTTATCGGGCGAGAGTACCGATATGTCCGAATTAGAAAACCCTGCATCTTTAAACGCAGTGACGGCGAATTCGAGATCGTTTCGCGACGGGTAAGCTCCGAACACTGATGTATTTTTTGTCATAAACTTTCGCGTCCTTGTCGAGTCATTCGAGGTGGGCGGGGACCTTCGCATTACCAAGCGTCCGCTCGGAATGAACTAAAGCCAATCGGGGAAACTACTGATGTGGGGAAGATTACTGGGAAGGATTGCGGAGGCCTCGCCTCAATCCGCCTCCAACAAAGCCCCGGCCTCGCGCAACCCGGAGGTATGGGGAATCAAGAGTTCGACTAAAGTTCCCGGATTAGCGTTGCTCAGCCGCAACTCCCCGCCAAACTCTCTGGCGCGTTGTTTCATGCCTCCGATGCCAACCCCAACACTACCGGGCTCCATGTCGACAATTTTTTTACCGATTCCTTTGCCGTCGTCGCGCACCGCAACCACGATCAGCCCATTGTTTTGCGTCAGGCTGATTCCTACTTTGTGCGCTCCGGCATGTCGGAAAACATTGGTTAAGGCCTCTTGCACGATACGGAAAACCGCGGTCTCTACCTCTGACGACAACCTGGGAAAATCCGCCGGCTGTACTTCCAGAGAGGTCTCGATGCCGCTGCGTTTTGAGAGCCCTTCCACGTACCAGGATAACGCCGACAGCAATCCAACTTCATCCAGCAGCGGCGGATGCAGAAGGTGAGACATGGTGCGAACTTGTTGAATGGCGCGATCGACAATATTGCTGGCTTGAGTCCAAGTTTCATCCCTGGAATTAGCGGGCTTTTGCAGAAGCATCTTGTCCAACACCATCTTGGCCACGGCGAGTTCCTGTCCCAGCCCGTCGTGCAGATCGCGGGCAATACGCCGCCGCTCCTGGTCCTGCATGGTCATCAGTCGGATAGAGAGACGCCTCAGTTCATCCGTCCTGCGGTCGACCATTTTTTCCAGTTCGGCGGAATTGTCGCGAATCGATTGCTCGAGCAGCTTACTGTCGTGAATGTCGGAACAGGTTCCATACCATTTCCCGATCCTTTCACCCTCGCGAATCGGCACCGCACGAGCGCGGAACCAGCGGTAGTCCCCATGCTTACTTCGAATGCGATATTCCGCTTCGTAGTTTGCACCCGATTCGACAGAGCGCACCCAATCTGTCGTGGCGTGGTCTTTATCGTCGGGATGGACATAATCCAGCCAGCCGAAACCCTCTCCCGTCTGCGGAGCCGCGCCCGTATAGTCATAAAACCGGTCGCTGATGTAATCCCTGGATCCGTCCGCCTTGCGGCTGAAAATTATGTCTGGCGCGGTGTGGATGATGGCGTCCAGTTCTTGGTTCTTCCCCAGCAATTCGGCGTTAAGCCGCTGCAGCAGTTCTGCTTTGCCGGCCAGGTCCTCGGTACGCTCAAGCACCCGCTGCTCCAAATCGCGATTCAGCGCTTCGAGTTGCCGTGTCTTACGGTGTAGATCGGCGAATACTCGTACTTTCGCCCGCAACAGTTCAGGAACCACGGGAACGGAAATGTAATCGACCGCTCCTTGTTCGTATCCTCTCAGCTGGTCCAGATCGGTCAAATGCACTGCGGAAACGAAAATGATCGCGGTTCTCTGAAAGCGCGGATGTTGCCGGATCATTGCCGCCAGTTGGAAACCATCGAGCTCCGGCATGCTCACGTCCATCAACACTACGGCCACATCGGTCTTCAAAAGAAGCTCGAGCGCCTCCTTCGCCGAATTGGCTTTGATCAGGTTCTCGCCCAGCGCGCCGAGCATGACCTCATAGCTGAGCAGCTTGGCGGGCTGATCATCCACCATGAGAATATTGACCTTCTCTTTATTGCCCATTCGTTATTTTCTCCCGAGCCGTTCCGGTCGCCAAATAATACGCTTCCGCGGACAACAGCTATCGGTGCAGCCACATCCGAAGCGACGATAGCAGTTGCTCGGTATTCACAGGTTTAGCCAGATATTCAGACGCGCCAGCTTCCAGACATTTCTCCCGGTCTCCCTTCATCGCCTTCGCGGTGAGGGCGATGATGGGCAAACGGCGGAATGACTTGTTCTGCCTGATGACCTGCATGGTTTCGTAACCATCCATTTCCGGCATCATGATGTCCATAAGGACGATCGCGATATCCGGAGTCGATTCCAGCTTGGCAATGGCTTCGCGTCCGGTCCCAGCGGTGATCACGGTCATGCCGCGGCGCTCGATCACGCTGCTAAGGGCGAAGATGTTGCGCACGTCGTCGTCGACCACCAATACTTTCTTTCCCACCAATGCATCATCCGAATGATGCAAGCGGTCGAGCAGTCTCTGCTTCTCCGCCGGCAAATCAGAAACCACGCGATGCAGGAATAAGGCAGTTTCATCCAGCAGGCGCTCCGGCGACTCGACCCCCTTCACCACCACGCTGCGCGCCAGCGAATGCAGCCGCGCATCTTCTTCGGGAGACAATTCCTTCCCCGTGAACACTACCACCGGCAAGTCTTGCAGGGATGGAATATCGCTGAATTGTTCCAGTACGTCGAAGCCTGAAATGTCAGGCAACCGCAAATCGAGAACCACACAGTCGAAACCTTCACCTTTCGCGATCTCGATTGCCTCCGCCCCCGTGGATGCGACGGTCACATCGATGTCGTCATAGCCCAACAGTTCTCTAATGCTGAGCTGCTCAGCGGGATTGTCTTCGACCACCAGCAGCCGTTTCCGCCGCGGAGCCGAATATTCCTTGATGCGTGTCAGCGCGTTTTCCAGTCCCTCAGGTGTTGTAGGCTTCGTAACGAATGCAAACGCACCCCGCGCCAGTCCATGGTGCCGGTCTTCATCCAAAGTCAGCATCTGAACCGGAATATGCCGGGTTGTCGGATCCTGCTTCAGGTGATTGAGCACGGTCCACCCCAGCATGTCGGGGAGGAACACATCGAGAGAGACCGCGGTCGGATGATACTCGTGCGCTAAAGCGAGCGCCTCTGCGCCGCGCCCAGCCACCAGCACCTTGAAGCCCTTGTCGCGAGAAAGATCGCACAACACACGCGCATAATGCGGATCATCTTCGACGATCAGCAAGATGGCATCGTCCGGCTGCAGATTGTCGCGATCATCGGCAATCTTCTCAGCGGCGTGTTCGGTAACCACCGCCACAGAAAGCGGCGTCGGCGAAATCGAAATCGGTGGCGCACCTTGCGTTCCCGCTGCGATCGACGCCGCGCTCGACGTGGACGGGCCCACGTAGGTTTGCGGCAGGTAGAGAGTGAACGTGCTGCCCTTGCCGGGCGCGCTGCGCAACTGGATTTCTCCACCAAGCAGACCCGCCAGTTCGCGGCTAATCGCAAGCCCAAGACCAGTGCCTCCGTACTTACGGCTGGTGCCGGCATCTGCCTGTTGGAAGGCCTCGAAGATGATGCGTTGTTTTTCGAAGGGAATACCGATACCCGTATCTGATACTTCAAATGCAATGACCGACGCCGTCTTGCCAAGAATCGGATGGTCCTCGCTCCAGCCGCTCTTCGCCGGTGACACTGCTAAGCGCACGCCTCCACTTTCGGTGAATTTGAAAGCGTTCGAGAGCAAGTTCTTCAACACCTGTTGCAAGCGCTTTGCATCCGTAACCACGCTGCGCGACAGGTGAGGATCGGTCTGTACCTCGAAACTGAGGTGCCGGTTTTCTGCTTCGTGACGGAACGGCCGTTCCACCGCATCGAGCATGCTGGCGAAGAAGACTTCTTCAGCCTCCACCGATACGGTTCCAGATTCGATCTTAGACAGATCAAGAATGTCCGTGATCAGGTTCAGCAAGTCCGTTCCCGCGCCGTGAATCGTGCGAGAGAATTCGACTTGCTTCGGCGTTAAGTTGCCATCCGGGTTGTCACTGAGTTGCTGGCCCAGCACCAGAATGCTGTTGAGCGGGGTCCGCAACTCGTGCGACATGTTGGCCAAAAATTCTGACTTGTACTTCGACGTTAGCGCCAGTTCTTTGGCCTTGTCTTCCAACGCACGCCGCGCTTGTTCGATTTCCTGGTTCTTGCGTTCCACTTCGACGTTCTGTTCAGCGAGCTGTTGCGCCTTCTGCGCCAGCTGCTCGTTGGTCTGCTGCAATTCTTTCTGCTGCACCTGAAGTTCGGTCGCCAACTGCTGCGACTGCTTCAACAGGCCTTCCGTCTGCATGGTTGCCTCAATGCTGTTCAGCACGATGCCGATGCTGGCGGTTAGCTGTTCAAGAAACGCCAGTTGCGAAGTAGTAAAGCTGCTTAACGAAGCCAGTTCAATCACCGCCTTGACTCGATCTTCGAACAAGACCGGCAGCACGATTACATTCCGTGGAACCGCCTCAAACAAACCGGAGCGAATCGCAATCGTGTTCGGCGGCAGGTCGGAGATCAGCATCCGCCGCTTTTCTGCCGCGCATTGTCCTACCAGACCTTCGCCAAGTTTTAACCTCCGGAGATGCCCGTCATCTCCGTCGCCGGCGAAAGCCGACAACAGCACCATCTCCGCCGAGTCCTCGCCGCCCATCTGATAGATCACGCCCTGCTGCGCACTGACCAGGGGAGCCAGTTCGGAAAGCAACATTCGTCCCACCGTCGCCAGATCGCGTTGCCCTTGCAACATTCCGGTGAAGCGAGCCAGGTTCGTTTTCAACCAGTCCTGCTCGGTGTTTCGATCCGTCGTGAGCCGGAGGTTGTCGATCATCGTGTTGAGGTTGTCTTTCAAGTCGGCGACTTCGCCGCTAGCTTCCACCTGAATCGATCGAGTGAGATCGCCTTTGGTCACGGCCGTCGCGACTTCAGCAATCGCGCGCACCTGGTTGGTCAAGTTATCGGCCAGCAGGTTTACGTTGCCCGTAAGATCCTTCCACGTTCCGGCAGCGCCGGGCACATTGGCCTGGCCGCCGAGCCGGCCTTCCACGCCGACTTCGCGGGCCACCGTTGTTACCTGATCGGCAAACGTAGCCAGCGTGTTCGTCATGTTGTTGATGGTTTCCGCGAGTGCGGCAACTTCGCCCTTCGCGTTCACTGTCAGCTTCTGCGTGAGTTCACCGTTGGCGACCGCGGTCACAACTTTCACGATGCCGCGGACCTGTTCTGTCAGGTTGGCAGCCATCACGTTCACGTTGTCGGTAAGATCCTTCCAGGTTCCAGCAACTCCCGGTACCTGCGCCTGACCGCCCAGCTTGCCTTCCGTACCCACTTCGCGGGCCACGCGCGTTACTTCGGCAGCAAACGCGTTGAGCTGATCCACCATTGTGTTGATAGTGTTCTTCAATTCAAGGATTTCGCCTTTCACGTCGACCGTGATCTTGCGCGACAAATCGCCGCGGGCTACAGCCGTTGTAACTTCAGCAATGTTTCGCACCTGGCCAGTCAAGTTGCCGGCCATTGCGTTTACTGAGTCTGTTAAATCTTTCCACGTTCCGGCCACACCGGAGACGTTCGCCTGACCACCGAGACGGCCTTCGCTACCCACTTCGCGGGCCACGCGGGTTACTTCGGCGGCGAACGAACGCAACTGCTCGACCATCGTGTTCAGCGTCTCTTTGAGCTGCAAGATTTCGCCGCGCACGTCAACCGTGATTTTCTTCGAGAGATCGCCGTTCGCGATAGCGGTCGCGACCTCGGCGATGTTTCGAACCTGGCCAGTCAAGTTACTGGCCATGAAGTTGACGTTGTCCGTGAGATCTTTCCACGTTCCGGCGACCCCAGGCACCTGGGCCTGTCCGCCGAGCTTTCCGTCAGTTCCCACTTCGCGGGCGACACGGGTCACTTCGCCGGCGAATGCGTTCAGCTGGTCCACCATCGTGTTGATGGTGTTCTTCAGTTCGAGAATTTCACCTTTCACGTCGACCGTGATCTTGCGCGACAAATCGCCGCGGGCCACAGCCGTTGTTACTTCAGCGATGTTACGCACCTGGCCAGTAAGGTTTCCGGCCATCGAGTTCACGGAGTCCGTTAAATCCTTCCATGTACCCGCGACGCCGGGCACGTTGGCCTGGCCACCGAGTCGCCCTTCAGATCCCACTTCGCGCGCCACGCGTGTCACTTCGCCCGCGAACGCGTTCAGCTGATCCACCATGGTGTTGATGGTCTCTTTCAGCAGCAAGATTTCGCCGCTGACGTTGACCGTAATCTTCTTCGAAAGGTCGCCGCTCGCAATTGCCGTAGCGACCTCCGCGATGTTACGCACCTGGCCCGTCAAGTTGCTGGCCATCGAGTTAACCGAGTCCGTGAGATCTTTCCACGTTCCTGCGACGCCCGGCACTTGCGCCTGTCCACCGAGTTTTCCGTCCGTGCCTACTTCGCGCGCCACGCGCGTAACTTCGGAGGCGAACGCGCGCAACTGGTCGACCATCGTGTTCAGCGTGTCTTTGAGTTCAAGAATTTCGCCCTTCACATCGACCGTGATCTTGCGCGACAAGTCGCCGCGCGCCACAGCGGTTGCCACTTCCGCGATGTTTCGCACCTGGCCCGTCAAGTTGCTGGCCATGAAGTTGACGTTATCCGTGAGATCCTTCCACGTACCGGCGACGCCCGGCACCTGCGCCTGTCCGCCCAGCTTGCCTTCCGTTCCCACTTCGCGAGCCACGCGCGTTACTTCGCCGGCGAATCCGTTGAGCTGATCCACCATCGTGTTGATGGTGTTCTTGAGTTCGAGAATTTCGCCTTTCACATCAACGGTGATTTTGCGCGACAGATCGCCGCGGGCCACAGCCGTCGTAACTTCAGCGATGTTCCGAACCTGGCCGGTTAAGTTTCCGCCCATCGAATTGACGGAGTCGGTCAGATCCTTCCACGTTCCGGCGACGCCGGGGACGTTAGCTTGTCCACCCAAACGACCTTCTGTACCCACTTCGCGAGCTACACGGGTAACTTCGCCGGCGAAACGGTTGAGTTGGTCCACCATTGTGTTCAGCGTTTCTTTGAGCTGCAAGATTTCGCCGCGCACATCGACCGTGATTTTGCGCGACAGGTCGCCGTTCGCAATAGCAGTTGCTACTTCAGCAATATTTCGCACCTGCCCGGTCAAGTTGCTGGCCATGAAGTTGACGTTGTCCGTGAGGTCTTTCCACGTACCGCCGACGCCGGGCACTTGTGCCTGTCCGCCCAGTTTGCCTTCCGTGCCCACTTCGCGAGCTACACGGGTAACTTCGCCGGCGAACGCATTGAGCTGGTCCACCATCGTGTTGATGGTGTCCTTGAGTTCGAGAATTTCGCCTTTCACATCGACCGTGATCTTGCGCGACAAGTCGCCGCGGGCCACTGCCGTAGTCACTTCAGCGATGTTTCGCACTTGGGCGGTAAGGTTACCGGCCATGGCGTTGACGGAATCCGTAAGATCTTTCCACGTGCCAGCCACGCCCACCACAACGGCCTGTCCGCCCAGCTTTCCATCGGTACCGACTTCACGAGCCACACGGGTTACTTCCGAGGCGAACGAGCGTAGCTGATCCACCATGGTGTTGATAGCTTCTTTGAGCTGGAGAATTTCGCCGCGCACGTCGACGGTAATTTTGCGGGAGAGATCGCCGCTGGCGACGGCCGTCGCCACTTCAGCGATGTTGCGAACCTGGCCGGTAAGGTTACTGGCCATCGAGTTAACGGAGTCCGTCAAATCTTTCCACGTGCCGGCAACGCCGGGCACTTGCGCCTGGCCGCCCAGTTTTCCATCGGTTCCGACTTCGCGAGCTACTCGCGTCACTTCTGCGGTGAAGACGCCGAGCTGCTGAATCATGGTATTGACGATGTCGGCGGAGCGTAAAAACTCGCCTTCAAGCGGTCGCCCATCCACATCCAGGCGGACCGTCTGCGTAAGATTGCCTTGGGCCACAGCCGCGATCGCGCGGGTCACACCTTCCGTCGGCCTCAGCAGATCCTCGACCAGCGTGTTGATCGAGACTTCCATCTCTCCCCAAGCTCCTCTGGACTCATGAAACCGAGTGCGCTCGCGGGTTCTGCCTTCCTTCCCCACCACTTGACCAACTCGCTTCAATTCCTGCGCCATCTGTTGATTGGCGGCAACGATGGAATTAAACGTATCCGCGATCTTTCCCGGCAGTCCCGTCCACGAGCCTGGCAAGCGCACAGAGAAGTCACCATTACGCATCGTCTGCAGCGACGCGAGGATGGTGCTGAGATCGCCCGAAGCAGCCTCAACTGCGGGCTCGGCTACCGCGATGGAATTACCATTCCGCCCGTTTTTAAGTTTTTCCTCGGGAGCGCCGCCGTTGACTACGCTAGTGGCTGCGTCCCGGTTGGTCCTTTTCATAGCGATCTCCTGAACTGAGGAAGGCCTCGACAGTTCGAAAGGCTCTTCGTTTCTATTCCTGATTTTCCGCACAGCTGCCGCCCCGAGATGAGTGTTTGCATCAAACGTTCACGGTATATACCAGGACTCCCGTCAATTGTCGTACAGGGGAAGAGACGGCCGAAATCAGGCTGCACCCGACGCATTTCTGATGTTTGTAGTCTAGTGTTTGTAGTCTAGAGAAATCTACGGGCTAACACTAAATTGTTAACACGGAAAAACCCGCGATGACTCTAGGGTCTTTACTGTAGGTATTGATGGCTGAGTAACTTGCAGCAATCGCAGAGGTTTTAGTACTGGCACCCAACTTGCATAAGACAATCCTCTTGATTAAGTCCCGAGTAGTGTGTGATAAAAAACAGGGGCAGCTTTTGTGAATTCCTACCCCCAGTTTAGCCGCAGACCAGAATGCACCTTCCCGGCCAGAGTTCAGAGCACGGAAATGTCTCTGACCGCCTGCGTCGTTATGGCCTTGCTGTCGTTGCCGCGATCGTGGCTTTGCTGCTTCGCCAACTCCTCACCCCATTTCTAGGGAAAAACAATCCGTATCACACTATTTGGGCGGCAGTGGTTTTTTCCGCGTGGTTTTGCGGATTGGGACCCTCCATACTCACCTCTTTGATCGGTGTCATTGGTGTCTGGTACTGGTTCTTGCCCCCTTTCCATTCCTTTGCTCTGCACGACCCCACGACCGCAATTTCCGGAATGATTGGATTTTTGTTCTTTTCCGGCCTGATCATTCTTCTGGGGGAAGCGAATCGCCGAAGTTTTGCTAAGACGCAGTTGGCGGAGGAACAACTGCGAAAGGCTCATGATGAACTCGAACGGAAAGTTGCGGAACGCACCGCCGATCTCAATGCAGCGAACGAAAATCTTGGTGAACTCAGCGGCCGGCTGCAGCAGATGCGCGATGAGGAGCGGCGCCAGATTGCGCGCGAACTCCACGACAGTGTAGGTCAGTTACTGGCTGCTGTCAGCATGAACATCGCAGCTGTTCAACTCCAGGTTGACAGACTGGATGCTACATCTGCGCGAGCCTTGTCGGAAAGTGCGATGATCGTAGAACAGATCAGCAGTGAGATTCGCACCATCTCTCATCTGCTGCACCCTCCTTTGCTCGATGCTGCTGGTCTAGCCTCCGCGCTGCGCTGGTACGTAGATGGCTTCTCGCAACGCAGCAAGATCAAAGTCGAGTTGGATATCCCAGATAAGTTCGGCCGCCTGTCCGACGAGATAGAGATTGCGGTTTTTCGCATGGTCCAGGAATGTCTGACCAACATTCATCGTCATTCTGGCGGCAGCTCCGCGGCAATACGTGTTCAGGAACAGGATCACGGACTTTTCGTTGAAGTGCGGGATCACGGAAATGGCATCTCGGCGGAGAAACAGTTGGAAATAAATTCCTCTGGCCGTGCGGGAGTAGGATTTCGCGGAATGCGCGAACGCCTCAGGCAACTGGGCGGCGCGCTGGAGATTCAATCCGATAAGACGGGCACAATGGTACGGGCAAGGTTGCCGCTGGGTCTTTCTGCGGCTGACGGGCCCAGGCCAAACACTGGGTAATGCACAGTGATTTTCCCGTGGTTCTCTTGCTCCTATTCGTAGTTCCCGCTTTGATTCTTTCTTTTGTTTTCTTCCTGGCATAGTTACAATCACTAGAACCACTTCTTTGAGCGATTCCTAATCACGCATTCATGAGCGCGCAGCAATCCGCGAATTCGCATTCACGTTTTTTTTATTTCCCGGTAGGGTGATTCCCGTATGTTCCTGCCACATTCGATCTCATTACCATGAGGGATTACAACTTGGAACGAAGAAAGACGATGACGACTCAAGAAACCCGGACGACCCTCTGCAGTCGTCAGCGGCCTGTCCGAGTTTTTGCATCTAATTCATTCGGGGCCGGTGCCCGTTTCCGGCCGTTGGAGGCTGCATGCGTCTCTTGAGTCTAAGGCTTATCGTTTCTTTGATTCTCGGCATCACCTTGGTCTCGCTCGCATTCTCTTACTACGAAGTGGTGGGCGAAAAGCGCGTCTTGCGCAGCGACTTGGAACGCCGTGCCGAAGTCTTAGCCGAGAGCGTCGCAGGGAACGTCGAAAAATCCTGGGAATCTGGATCGGAACGGGGACTGCAGCGGTTAGTTCAGCACTTCGCGAACCGCGAGCATTTGCTTGGAGTAGCCGTTTACGATCACCAGGGAAAAGTGGTAGCTATCACTTCCGAACTGGCGCAGGTTTTGAAAACTACCCCTCCTGCGGTTAACCGGGCCATGTCAGACCGGCACGGCGAAAGCTCATTCGAGCGTCTGGGAAAAGATCCCATACATATTTTTGCGTTGCCCTTGCACCGTCAGGATGAGGTTGTGGGCGGACTGGCCGTAGTGCACGATGCCGCCTACATCCGGGCGCAGAGTCTTCGCACCTGGCGCCAAGCTTTTCTGCGAGTGTTGATTCAGGTCTTCCTTATTGTTTTCATCACCGTTTTGATTGTGCGCTGGAGTATCGCCGGTCCCATCGCGCGCGCCGCGCAATGGATGCGGGCGCTTCGCATGGGCAGGATTTCTTCACGCCAGCAAATGCCGGACCTTGACTTGTTTCGACCGTTGGCCTGGGAAGTGGTTACATTAGCCGAAAGCCTGAGTCAGGCGCGTAGCGCCGCTGAAAACGAGGCGCGTTTGCGCGAAGCCTCGGAATCCCGCTGGACTGCCGACCGCCTCGCCATACAGCTTCAGGCTCGTTTAGGCGGCGGTCGTTTGTTCGTCGTGTCGAATCGCGAACCCTACATGCACCGCCACAATGGAAAATCGCTGGAAGTGGTGGTCCCGCCCAGCGGCTTGGTGACCGCCCTGGAACCCGTGCTGAATGCGTGCGATGGAACCTGGATTGCGCACGGCAGCGGCCCTGCCGACGCCGATGTGGTGGATTCCCAGGACAGGCTGCGCGTACCGCCGGATGATCCTCACTACACGCTGCGCCGTGTATGGCTGAACAAAGAAGAGGAAGAAGGTTACTACTACGGGTTTGCCAATGAAGGCCTCTGGCCGCTTTGTCACATTGCGCACACGCGCCCCATCTTCCGGGCCCAAGATTGGCACCACTACCAAGAGGTAAATCGGAAATTCACCAGTGCCGTGCTGGAGGAAATCAAAGATGTACCGAATCCTGTGGTGCTGGTTCAGGACTATCACTTTGCCCTGATGCCGGCGATGATTAAGGAAAAGCGGCCGGATGCGCGCGTGGCGATTTTCTGGCATATCCCGTGGCCAAATCCGGAGGCATTCGGTATTTGCCCTTGGCAGCGGCAACTGGTAGATGGGCTGCTGGGTGCGGATCTCATTGGTTTTCATATTCAATCGCACTGCAACAACTTTCTGCAGACAGTGGACCGGGTGGTCGAATCTCGAGTGGACTGGGAGCACTTTTCCGTATCTCGTCAAAATCATCGGACCATCGTTCACCCCTTCCCCATCAGCGTGGACCTCACCGAGGACGAACCCGCGGACACTGACAGATATGGGGCGAATTACGTGGATCGATCCGCACTCTTGCACGACATTGGCGTGGACGCGGCCTTTATCGGGGTCGGAGTCGACCGCGTGGATTACACTAAGGGAATCCAGGAGCGTTTTCAGGCAGTCGAACGGTTTTTAGAAAAATATCCTAAGTACCGGCAGCAGTTCACCTTCATACAAATCGGCGCGCCCAGCCGCACCCACATTAAGCGCTATCACGACTTGATGGCGGAGTTGGAAGCGGAAGCGGAACGCATCAACTGGCGATTTCAGACAAGTCGATGGAAGCCCATCATATTTTTGAACCGCCAGCACAATCATGAAGAAATTGAGCGCTATTATCGCGCCGCCGATCTTTGCATGGTTACCTCATTGCACGACGGCATGAACCTGGTCGCAAAGGAATTTCTCGCTGCAAGACGGGACGAACGCGGCGTTCTAATACTTAGCCAGTTTACCGGAGCGGCTCGCGAACTGCGCGATGCTTTGCTGGTGAACCCCTACGACATCGACCAGACGGCGGAAGCGATTCGGGTGGCAATCGAGATGGAACCCGAAGAGAAGCAAATGCGCGTGCATCGCATGCGGAGGGTCATCAAGGAACAAAACATTTATCGTTGGGCCGGAAGCCTGATTACCGAACTTTGCGAGTTGAGGCTTGACGCGGCAGATCCCGCCCAGCAAAAGATTCGGGGTGTAGCCGCGGCCTGATACCCTTTGGACCCTACAATTATGAGAAGGAGAAAGTGTTGAAGCCGGACGCGAAGTCCCTGATTGAACCACTTCTGGAAAGAGTCAGCCGGGCGCCTCGATCATTATTGATGTTGGACTACGACGGGACCATTGCTCCGTTCCGGAAAAATCGGGACCAAGCGTTTCCGTATCCTGGGTTCTCCTTGCTGCTGCAGGAAATCGTCTGCACCCGCAGAACCCGCGTCGTCATCATTTCGGGCAGAGATGCCAACGAAATCGTGCCCATGTTGCAGATTGAACCGCGCCCGGAAATTTGGGGTCTGCATGGGTTGCAACGGCTGAATCCAGACGGCAGCGTCGAACTTTCTGCTCTCGATCAGGCGACCATCGAGGCTTTGGCTGCAGCCGAGAACTGGCTGCTTTACCAGAACCTGCAAGAGACAGCCGAACTTAAGACGGGCAGCATCGCCGTGCACTGGCGGGGCCTGAGCGAGTGCGAGGCGGAATCACTCAAGGGGCGAGTAATCCTCGGGTGGAAGCCCATTGCCAGGCGATGTCACCTGCACCTGATGGAATTCGACGGCGGCATTGAGATACGCGCCCGCGACGCCGACAAAGGCGATGCGGTCCGCACCGTCATGAATGAAATGCATCCCGATATTCCGGCCGCTTATTTGGGCGACGATACCACCGACGAGCACGCATTCGAAGCCATGAATGGGCGCGGATTGAGCGTTCTGGTCCGTCCACGGTACCGCGGCACTGCCGCGCAGTCATGGCTTAAGCCGCCCTTTGAAGTTTTCGATCTCCTGGCGCAATGGCTTCACGCTTGCCAGGCGCACGAGGGAGCGAGTTATCACAAACCGAGCGACCAGAATTCCCTGGAGGTAAGCGCATGACGACCGTCGCAACTCCCGTCCCAACTCCGGTTCGCACTCCAGTAAAGCCGTTTTACTTTAATACTGCAGCCCATCTCTTGCGCATTACGCGCCAGAAAGCGAACACGCTTTCCGAGTTCCTCGAGGCGCTACGGGAATGTCCTGACGGTTCGATTTTCCAGCACAGTTTTCGAACCCTCGAGGAACATCACTTTATTCGAGAAGGCTTCTCCAACGACTTCGCGCACTGGGCGGTATCCGCCTGCAACGAACCCAGCCTGGCGGAGGGTTTGGCCAGCGTAGACGTCCGCGAGTTTACTTCCGTCGCAGAATTGCGGGCGCGATTCGTCGAAATTGTGGAGAACTTCTTGCATCGCTCTCCCTCCGCCGCCACCCGCCTTGCTAAAGAAACGTTTTATTTCTGCTCTTCGGAAACGGTTGTGATCCCCACCAGCTTCGTGGCACGCTCCCTGCGCGAATTTGCGGAGGGCTTGCGGGGAGTAAGCGTGCACTGCATTCATCATCACTTCATCGAGGCGCGTCTGCGACTGAGACTGATGTCGAATGATTTTTCGCAGTGGCTCTACGAGGATCTGGGTTTCACCGATGCCGCGCGGCAGCTCAACCGCATTGATATTTACACCCTTACCCTGGAAGACGTGCGCAACCAAATAATTCGAATCGTGGAGCGAACGCTGATCTAGCGCGCAAATTACAAATTATGGAACCAGTAGAGCAACAAGTCCGTTCTGACTCTTTAGCAAGCGGAAGGTCATCCGAAGATTCGGCCACGATTGCGCCAGACTCGCCCGTACGCACCGAGCGACGACGGAAGTCCCGTGCCTGGGAAACCCCTCCCGCCCCGGTGCCGCCACCACGTCTCGATGACTACAAGGCTATTGTAGGGGCCGCCGAGATCGATGAACTTAAGTTTCTCGCCCGCGAGCTCAAGGGCAAGAAAGTGAAGATGGTCAACTCCACCGCGGTAGGGGGAGGAGTCGCCGAAATGCTCAATCAGTTGGTCCCCTTGTTAAGGGAACTGGAAGTGCAAACCAACTGGGATGTGATCACCGGGGGCAACGACTTCTTCGAGGTCACAAAAGCTTTTCATAACGCTCTCCAAGGTAGCGACTTTAACCTCACACAGCATGCTCGCGACATCTTCCTGATGCACAACGAGCAAAACCGCAACCGTCTCGAGTTTTCCGAAGATTTTATTGTGATTCACGATCCCCAGCCGGCGGCGCTGATTCGCGCCCGCAAGGAATCGCCGCAACGCTGGATCTGGCGCTGCCATATCGATCTTTCCAGCCCCAATCCCGACGTATGGGGATTCTTGCGGCCGTTCATCGAACAATATGACGCCGCGATTTTTTCTTCGCAATCTTTCGCCCGCCAGCTGCCGATTCCTCAGTATTTGTTTTATCCGTGTATCGACCCGCTGTCTGAGAAAAATAAGGATATCGACGATACCTTCGTTCAGCATGTGTGCGACGAGTTTGGCATCGATCGCTCGCGCCCCATTGTCACTCAAGTCTCGCGCTTTGACCGGGCAAAGGATCCAGTGGGAGTAGTGCAGGCTTTCAAGCAGGCCCGCAAATATGTGGATGCCCAGTTGGTCCTGGCCGGTGGGGGGGCCAGCGACGATCCCGAGGGCGCTGCCGTTCTGAAAGAGGTGAAGGAAGCTGTCGGTGAAGATAAAGACATCATTATTCTTGACCTCCCGCCGTGGTGCGCTTTGGAGATCAACGCTCTGCAGCGCGCTTCCACCATCATCGTGCAGAAATCCATCCGCGAAGGCTTTGGCCTGACCGTGACGGAGGCGCTGTGGAAAGGAAAGCCGACGATCGCCGGCGCCGTCGGAGGCATACCGAATCAGATAATCCACAAGTTAACCGGAGCTCTGGTGCATTCCGTGGACGGTTGCGCCTATCAGATCCGATATCTGCTGACGCATCCGGATTTTGCCACACAGCTCGGTCAGAACGGACACGAACACGTGAAAGAAAATTTTTTGATGAGTACCAACGTCCGGCGCTGGTTGCTGCTGCTTAGAATATTGCTGGCCGGAGGCGCGAAGTAAAAAGCGCAGGAAGACTTCTCGAAAGGCGCCGGTTCTGGTTTACAACGGTAAGTCAGCTGTGATGAGCGTCCCACGCCCGCTGGAGTGAATCGTCAGGACTCCGCCCCGTTGCCTCAATCTTTCACGCATTCCGTTAATCCCGACTCCCGTGGAGTCCGGCGCCGATTTGCCCGACATCCCTTTGCCCAAGTCACTCACCTGAAGGCAGGCATGCCCACCACTCTTGCTGAGTCGGATCGAAGCACTCGGACTTCCTGAGTGCTCATGCACGTTCGCCAGAGCTTCCTGCACGACTCGAAACATTGCAATCTCTCTCTCGCGGGAAAGCCTTCCGAAGTCGGTTGGAATCTGCAGGGTGACATGAATATTTGTGCGTTTCGCAAATTGCTCCGAATACCACTGAATAGCGGAGGGAAGCCCCATTTCATCGAGGGTAGGCGGATGCAGCAGGTGCGAAAGTTGGCGAACCTCCCCGAGCAGCCCGTCGACCAACGAGGCACTCTCGGTAATCAGTTTCGATTCACTTGCGTTCGCGGGCCGGTCAATATCGCCGAGCACGCATAGGTTCATCGATAGCGTAGCCAGAACTTGCGCCGTGCTCTCATGCAGTTCGTGCGCCACCCGACGGCGCTCTTCATCGCGGATCAGCATGAGCTGACTGGTTAGCGTGCGCAGGCTGGTCTCCGCATCCTCACGCCGCTTGATCTCTTCCACAAGTTGAGCGTTCTTGCCTTGAAGTTCAGCCGTGCGCGCTCGCACATGCAGTTCGAGTTCCTGCCGGAGTCGCTTGTGTTCGGCTACTTCGGTTTCCAGCGCCCTTGCCTTCTGCTGCAGTTGAGCAATGTTGCGAAGCCGCTCGCCCTCGCTGTCCAGACCCATGTAGGTCTCGGTAGGGATCACAGCCGAATGCTCATTACAAACCTTGAGCAAAAGTTCCGCGTCTTCCTCTTTTTGAAAAGCACTCATCGGATACGCGCAGAACAGCGAGAACGAGTGTTTCCGGGCCAGATCATTCCATAGTTGTTCGAGACGAATCGCAGCTTGACTCTTTCCATCCGCCCACAGCAACGCGACCATTTCGCCAAAGATTGCCACTCGGGGGCACTCGCGGCGGGCCGCTGCGGATGCTTTTGTCACAACCGCCCCAATTACCTTGTTGAAAAGCTCCTCGTTCGGCCAGCCTTCCACCATAAACGCCGCCAGCGTCTGGCGGGCATCGAGCGCAACGAAACGCCCTTGCACCAGAAGATCGGTCACATCGAGGCCTTGCGCTGTCACCCATTGCAGCAGACCATTGCGGTGCGCTTCGGTTGCCACTACCACTGCGGCATCCCCTGCGCGCAGAGCTCCGCCAATATATCCGCTCAATTCTTCCAGTAGGAATTTATCTTGCGAATAAAACTGGACGCCGTGCTGATGGTCGCCATGCTTCGACCATGACCCTTGGGTCGCAGAAACGTGTGAGTCATCCGCGCTCCGGACTATGCCTTGCATAGGTTTTCCTTCCTCTTGCCCGTAAAACAGGAAAATGCCGATTAGATAGCGCCACGAGTAAGATGCCGGTTTTATAGATCTGAGGGTATACGGTAATCCCTGTAGGGTTAGGGGACCTCGAAGGCGGGGGAGGGCTGTCTCAGCCGCGCGACGGGGTAGTCGCCTCCGGACCTGCTTCAATGGTGACTTCCACTTCGGCACCCTGCTTCAAGCTCACCGTCTTGCCATTTTCGTCAGTTAGGGTGTTTTCGATGCGAAGCTCACGATAGAGATGATCCGCCCCTTCGACCGTAATCTGAGCCTTCTCAGGCTCGCTCAGCGATGGAGACTTGATGATTTTTTCGACAGTTCCAGGAAAAGTCGTGCTGGGCTTGTCACTCATAGTAATTCCTACCTCGGCGGTCCAACAGGGATTCGCGATTGCCCCTTACGCGTTGGTTGGATCATAACGTTTCGTATCTATTATTGGCAACAGACCTCGACCGTTCCTAGCGCTTCGACAACGTCTCGGTCTTCTTATTGTTGTTGTTGGCGCCACCGCCTTCGTCTTTATGGTGGAAGTCCAGGCCAATCTTCGGTTCCGATTCCGTGCCCGTGACTTTGATCGGCACCTCCGTGCCTGCGCCGTTCTTGCTGAAGAACGGATCGACCGGCTTCAGCAAGATCGACTTCCAGCCGCTCGTCATTTGCGAAAGCTTGGCCTCCAGCCGCGCCTTGCCGTGAAAATCAAACTCTCGCCCATCCAGACTGTAATCCCCGGTCATCTCCACCCGCGTTCCAGGAATCAGAAAATGCAACAATGAGAAAGACAGCAATCCATCTCTCAAATCGAATACACCCTGCAAATCGACTGGCACAACCTCACCGTTCTGTTCTCGCGATTGCTTCCCCTGACTACGCTGGCTCAGCGAATCGATTTTGCCCTGCACTTTAGCGTTTGTAAAATGAGCGCTAAGCACATGAAAATCTCCCGCTAGCTTCAACCGGTCAGCTACGCTCTCGCCACCTGGAAATAGGCTGAGTTTTGTCTTCATCTCTACAGGCCCGGTCATCACCGGCGGCTCCGTGTGTACGCCGAGCTTCAGCAGATCTTCAATCCGCGCTTGATCCAGCAAAACATCGAGCTCGATATCGTGACCTTTGCCTTGCCTCATTCGAACTACGGAGCCGCTGGCCGTCAACGAAGAATGCAAAAAGGACGCTTTCACCGGTTTCAGATACGTGTCTCCGCAGGTGCCGTCCACCACGGCATGAAAGTCGGTATGCAGCGCCACCGGATGGCCGCCGGTAGCAATTCGAAAATCGGGAGTGTCGGTGGTTCCATGCACCACGATATTGTTGAGTGTTCCCGAGTAATTCCCCACGGAAGAGAGTATCCCGCCAATACCCTTGATTGTGCTCAAGTCCGCATGGCTGAAAGAATAATTTCCTTGTACCGGAGTATCGCGAGGGTCGTCCCGCCGCCAAGGTCCGAACAAACCGCTCGACTGTATGTCTCCAACCGGCTTCGGATTGATCAACGTTGCATCGAATTGAAGCGGCTGGCCGGGACCAACGTCCTTCATTTTTAACTTGCTGATGGCAAATTCCAGCGGCGGTTTGGCCGGATCCATAGTGTTGACCACCAGCCGCGTGTCTTCATAAACGAATTTGTCCACGAAGATGCTCATCCGCCCGGCTCGTGATCCCATCTTCGTCACTTCTTGCCGCTGCTGCTTGGGCGGAATATTTAAAACCATTCCCTTCACATACACCGTGTCGATGTGCATCGGAGAGCGGAATAAGTTTCGCAAGGCGGTTGCAAAGCGAAACTCCCGAATCCCGATTAATGGCTGCACTCCAGGTTCATAAACATTCGGGTCCTTCGCGCCATATACTTCGAGGCCAGTCCCCGACACTTCAATGCCATGAATAAGGGAAACTTGAAAACCTGAGAGTTCTACCTTACTGCCGAATCGATTGGAGAGAGTCTGGATGACTCGTGCCCGCAGAATGGGACCCGCATGTGTCATCACGTAGCGAACCGACAACAGTAGGGTAGCGAGCGAAATAACCGCGACAATGCCGAGGGCCTTCCACAGCCTTTTGCGAAACGTCCTTCTCGACGGTCGGTCGGCAGACAGCGGCATACTCACCTTTCCGCATTAGATGTGGCTATTCGCCCTGCTTGCTATACGGTTTTTCCTGCAGATTTGGGATGAATTGTCCGCGGATGGAACCGCAAGATTACTTTCTTGAGAATCTTTGCGGTAGATCTCAAGTAACCCTACAATCTGCCGAGCCTTCTTTTCAGGTAGGAGAAATTCTGAACCACAACAGGTCTATCAACTCTACAATCAGGGTCAACGAATCTCTCAAATCGCCGCCAGCCTCAGGCTCACCGGACGCCGTGAACGGCTATTTGGGCATCGCCAGCAGTTGGAAGTAGACGGGAACCTCAGGAAGCACTTTCGCCGCCGTCTTTGTACTCTCATCCTTACTGAAATGGATGGAACCCGAGAATACGGGCCGGAGCGGCGAAGGTGTGTCCGGCAGAGCATGCACGCCCCCGCATTCGCCAGTTTTGACGGCGTAAGCGGCGGCATGATTTTGGATTTGAGCGAAGAAGGGCTCTCGATGCATACCGATGTTCGCCTGGAGCGCGAGCGGCGCGTGCGCATGGAAATCGATCTGGCGGAACCTCCCGCGCATGTGGAAACAACTGGCTACATCGCGTGGGCAGATGCCCTCGGACGCGCCGGTGTTCGCTTTTCCGATTTGCCGGAAGAAGCGCGTCGGCGATTGCATGACTGGCTGACAATCAACGCGGGCGCTCCCAGCCATATTGCCCCGAAAGTTACTCTGGGCCGAGGCTGGCCCGGAGCAGCCCAGTTCTCGCCCACGAATCGCAACCCCATGGCGGTCAGTCTGGAAGCGGAAACTGAAGCTGGAAATTGGAGAGCGGGATCTACGGAAAGACACGCGACGTCGTCCACAGTGCAGTATGAATTTAAATCGCTGGGGTCGGATCTAGCTGCATCTTTGCGTCTGATTGCTGAGAGGGCGCAGTCACTCACCCGTGGAAGCGGCGCGGCGATTGCGCTCGCCCACAGAGGCGCGGTGATGTGCCGGGCGAGCGTGGGAGAAAGCGCTCCAGCCTTGGGCACGCGACTGGATGTGAATTCAGGACTCTCAGGCGAGTGTTTTCGCGACGGAAAAACTTTGCGCTGCGATGATGCTGAGATGGACCCGCGCGTGGATTTGGAAAGCTGTCGACGGCTCGGCATACGCTCGATTTTGGCGGCGCCGGTTCGCTTTGAGCGAGATACGATCGGCTTACTGACGGTGTTTGCGCCGGCATCTTTCAGTTTTGATGAAGGCGACGTGGCCGTAGTAGAAAGTCTGGCTCACACCGTTGTGCGAAGCATCAGGCAGGCCGAGGCTATGCGAGCTGGCGCCTAAATCCACATGATTTACTTGGTTTTCTCTGTAGCTTTTTTCTGGGTAGCTTCTCTTTCGGCAGCTTCTTTTTCCCTGGCTTGCTTCTGAAGGTCATCCAGGAAAATCCGCAACTCTTCCACGTCCTCCGGAAGCATTTTCATGAACTGAATTCCATTGCCGACTTGAGGGTCGCTGGTGACGATTGTGGCCAGAATCAACAGCGTATTGTTCGTCTGCAACTTGATCTCGAGGGCAGTTCCGACTGGAAAAGGGAACATGGTCTCGATGTAACAGCCGGTGAGACTGAGGTCTGAAGTGGCGCAGCGATAGGGGGTCTCATTATCCTCGAATCGAAGTTCAACCGGCACTTTTACTTTAATGCGGGCCTGATCTCGTCGTTCGGGGGGTGGTGGCATGAAGTGTCTCCCGTGGATCTCGCCAGTTTGGCGTAAGTATAGCAGTGCGAGCTGCGAAGGCCTGTTTATCCGGCGGGTTCATGCTCGACGGCGCTGCGCGACATTGGCGCGGGACCGCCCCTAGGCTTGCATTCCGAAGCGGTGTCCGCGCCTGCCTGAACTCTCAGGCGGCTGCCTGCTGCTGATAGGCGGGAACGAAGAACTCGGCTACGAAGTTTTCAAAAGTAGTGGTTGTGGTATTGCGGGAATCGCGAGGTTCCAGCGCCCTGACGTACCCGGAGTTCAGAGCAGCAGCCATCTCGAGAATCAATCCAGCAAAATTGTCGGACATACCCATCTGAACCATAGCGGCTCGAAGCTGATCATTGGGTGCCTGGATGTATTTCAAATCGGGTTTGCCAATCGCTTTTCCAATGATCGCTGTAGCTTCTATGTAATTCAAATCGCGCTGCCCATGCAGTTCTTGAATCTGTTTGCCGCGGAACTCGAGGCGCAGTAAAGCCTCCGCTGCGGCCTTGCCGATATCGCAACTGGCGATCATCGGAAGTTTGAGATCGGGACGCAGAGGGCCCACTGCAGAACCCATCCTGCGAATGACCGCTGCTTGACCCAGTGTATTTTCCATGAAGTATCCCGCGCGCAGGTGCAAGACATTGGCGGTCAGGCGGTTGAGTTTCTCTTCCATGTCGTGCAGGCCGGCGATGGGACCGGTACCGCTGGGCTTATCAGCTCCGAAACTGCTGAGCGAGACGACATTCTTCACTCCCGTATCTTGCAATGCTTTCGCGATCGCATCGCTCACGCGAGTTTGAAAACCGCGGAAGTCATTGCTGGTAGGGTTCGGTGGAAGCAGCATGTAGGCCGCGTCCGCCTGATTAAAGGCCTTCGTTAGAGCTTGCGCGTCGGTGACGTCAGCCACAAATGTCTCCGCGCCCTTTGCGGCGAGAAACTGCAAGTGATCGGCATTTCTGCCGACGACGCGAACCTTTTTCCCGCTGGCAAGAAGTTGCTGCGCTACTACGTGACCGGTGTTGCCGCTGGCTCCAAGAACAACGTACATTGGGAAACCTCCATTTTGTAATTTGGATGCGGTGCGGCCGGGTTTGGGTCCACGCAGAAGAGCAAAAGAATGTGGAAGATTTCCTCAGTTCAGTGCATCAGTTTTAGTACGAATGGTAGGTCACTGCTGCTTTCAGCATTGAGACAAGAGATCACAGCTACTTTTTGCGCGGTTTCATGGATTCCCAATCCTTCTCGCTTAGCGCGCGCCCCAAATTGCTGAATTCTCCCGCACCCTGTAGAAATTCCCCGCCGTCCATGCGAATAACTTCGCCGTTGATATAGGAAGAGCCATCGCTGACCAAAAATGCAGCAAGATTCGCCAATTCCGCCGTGGTGCCGAATCGGTGCATGGGATTGCGCTCGAGCGCGAGAGCTTCGAGTTCAGGACGGGGGAGGACGCGTGAAAATGCGCCTTGTGTGGGGATAGGGCCCGGAGCAATAGCATTCATCCGGATTCCGCGATCACCCCACTCAACCGCGAGGCTGCGCATGAGAGCCTCCACTCCGGCTTTGGACACAGCCGAAGGCACGACGTAGGCCGAACCGACCGGCGCGTAGGTCGCGGAGATGCTGAGGACGGCGGCGGGATGAGAAGCTTTCAGCCAGCGGCGCCCGCATGCCATGGTGGCGTGGAGCGTGCCCAACAGAACGATGCCGATCACCGATTCGAAGGCTCGCGGCGAGAGTTCCTCGGTGCGGGCGATGAAATTTCCCGCGGCGTTGTTGACCAGAATATCGAGCGGGCCTGATTTCCAGATCGTATCGATCATGGCTTCGACCGCGTCAAGGCTGCGCACATCACACGGAAGAGTGTGGATTGATCCGCGCGTCGAAAGCTCAGCGGCGGTATCCTCGAGGACATCCTCGCGGCGTCCGCAGATGTAAACAGTCGCCCCCAGGTCGAGGAATCGAGCTGCCATCGCTTTCCCGAGACCAGTGCCGCCGCCCGTGATCAGGATGCGCTTGTTGCGGAGAAGATCGGGTCGAAACATCAGCGCTTGCTCCGATTCTGAGGAGATTGCGAACCACACGACACATTCCTCACCAGACTAACCGCCAGTTCGGAATGACAAGTGATTATATGGGGTCGCACGCAACGCGAAAGCCATAGTCGGCGTAGTGGAACTCCGGAGGAATGCTGGAGCGGGCCGAGCAGCGCGCCACTTTGACGTGATGACGCCACGACCCGCCACGCGACGACTTCCGCTGGCCTTGGTCCGGGCCATGCGGATTGCGCTCGGGCGACGTTGCATAGTAGTTCGCGTCATACCAATCGCTGCACCACTCGTGAACGTTGTCGCAAATGTTATAGAGGCCGAGGGTGTTGGGTGCGTGATGGGCTACCGGCTCCGGGCCATACTGCCATCGAGACGAGTAATCCGGGAAAGACTGTGGCGGCTCGTTGCCCCAGGGAAAATCTTTTTGTTCGAAATCGCCGCGCGCAGCACGCTCCCATTCCGCTTCCGTCGGAAGACGGTAGCCGCGGCCGGTTTGCGAGCGCAACCACTGGCAGTATCGATCCGCCTCGAACCAGGAGACGCCGGTGACCGGCTGCCGTGGCTGATTCAGGTGCGAGTCGTTCCAGAACGGCGGCGGCTCAAATTTGGTCGAATGGACGAACCGCTCGTATTCCGCGTTGGTGACTTGTGTGGCCGCGAGCAGGAAAGCGTCGACCCAGACGCGGTGAACGGGCCGTTCACAATCTTGTCCCGAAGCGGAGCCCATCAGAAACCAGGCTGCCGGGATGGTGACGAGAAGAGGATCGAGTGAGTCGAGCGGGAATTGTGAAAATGCCGTAGCCATAATTCCAGAAAATGCCTTTTCTTCAGACGCGTCCCCCCGCCGACGGGTTGACCAGCCACTTTAGCATCATGTTTACCAGGCTCAGCAGAATCGCGCCCACAAAGGCTGCTCCGAACCCGCGTACCACAAAACCGGGAACCAGAGCCGAGGCAAACTTCAACATGAGCGCGTTAATAACGAACCAGAATAATCCCAGCGTGATCAGAGTCAGTGGGAAGGTAAGAATTTTTAGAAGCATTCCGAGAGTCGCGTTCACAAAGCCGATCGCCAGGGCCGCGATGAGCGCCGCGATGGGACCGCTCACATAGATTCCCGGAACCACACGCGAAACAATCCATACTGCCAGCGCACTCAAGACCCAGTTCAGCAGCATTCGCATAGTTCCTCCTTCGCGAAGTATACCGATCTTTATAGCCCCTCCCCGCCAGGGTGGCAAAGACTTCATTGTAGAACCGCCCACTAATTACTACTTGCGGATTCGCGATAAGGCTGCAGGCGCGGAGCCGCGGGCGATGATTCCGCATGAACCTTCCAGAAGTGACGGTCGGAATAATAAGCGAGCAGTTCACGATTTTTCTCGGTACCCATGTCGCGCGCCCACACGATCTTAGAGCCATCAATATTGCTGAGGTTGTAGACCCACTCGAGATCCAGTGGGAAGTCCGGCGAATAGCTGACTAGAACCACGTGCTGACCGGGAGTAACGGCGAGTTGCTGCACGATTGACTCCCGCTGCATGTCTCCGTGTTGCCACGCGCTCTCCGGGTGGTTGTGCGTAACGGCGAGCGCGATGCGCAACAGCACTGTGCCGATGTAAATTACCGAAACCGCTCGCACAAGTGCGAGACCTGCCGGTTTTCCGCGCCAGCGGAACTGGCGTAGATGCCGCATGCTCCGCATGAGAAAGAGGAACAATAACGCGGTCGCCGGAGCAAAGTAGTGAGGCAGAAACCATACCTCAACCGCAAGACCGGCCGCGAAGATTGCCGCAATCATCCACGGAACGCGAAGGCGCCGGTCGCGTGCGGCGCAGGGCAGAGCCAGAAGCACAAAGGGCAAAGGCCAAACCAGATACTCCCGCCAGAAGGAAACAAACTTATTGCCCATACTGCAAACAAATCCTCGGAAGGTTTTGTATTCCTGCGCATCCTTCAGTTCCTGTTCATATTTGGCCCGCAACCTGCCGTCGCGGTAGCTTTTCTGCGGCCAGGGTGACTGCCAGATGAAATAACGGCCCATGGCGTAGGTTTCGCGGTTGATCTCGTAAGCCATATGGAATGGACTTCCGGTGACTCGAAAATTGTAGTAACCAGTCCACAGGGCGAGAGGAGCGAGAGCCAGTGCAAGAGGAAGAACGAACCTGCTCAATGAAACTCGTACCGGAGGCCTGCTCTTGCCGAGCATCCAGGCGAACAGCGCAATAGCGACGCCAACACTCAATAGAAGTCCTTCATACGGACGAGTGTTGGCAAGCACAAAGAGTCCGACTGCCATGAGTACCGCATCGCCACCTCGAGGGTTGCGCTTGATACGAGGGAGCGCCCCAAGGATCAACGCTCCTCCAAACGCGGGAAGACAGGCGCACCAGTATCCGTTGGTGAAGTAGCTGAGAAGTCCGAGTCGCGCTACCGCGAGGATTCCTCCGAGCAGCGCCCATTGCGGCGGCATCCAGCCCTGCAGCATCCAGCAAATGGCCGCGCACAACAGCGCGGCGGCGAAGAGTTGCCCGATCCAGGGATTGCCCGAAATTTGTCCGAGCGCCAGGATGAGGCCTTCGCCCGGCGGATACATCGACATATAAGTTGGGTGCCAGATGACATGAAATGTTTCAAAGTGCTCCCACATGGGGTGCGGAGGATTGGTTAAGCGCGCGTGAGCGAACGTGTCAGCGGCCAGCAGGTAGCTGTACTCGTCGTGAAATTCCGGACGCGGGATGCCGGATACAGGAATGACCAAGGAACGGGTCACGAACAACGAGAGACCGACGAGGCATACGCTTAGTAATTTTCTCGATGCCAACTCCCCGCCGAAACGTTCCACGCGATGAAGACCGAGTGATGCAAGCCAGGTATGCGAAAAGGTGAGCTGCAGAAAAACCAGAAACGCAACCGCCGCGCCGGGCTTTAGAAATTTCAAAGACCCAGAAAAATAACTGTGCGTGGTGAGCCACACGCCAAGCGAAACATTCACCATGTGCGACCGTGCCGTTGGAATTGCGTCACAGGCCACCAGCATACCCTGTTCGTTGGCCGCAGAGGGCTGCTAGAATTTTGTGACACTTTTTTATGGGTGGGAGGCGTGTGGACTTTCTGAGTGACGTTGAAGTTCGAGTGCTGGGCTCGCTGATCGAGAAAGACATTACTACGCCGGATTATTATCCGCTCTCACTGAATGCTCTGATAAATGCGTGCAACCAAAAAAATAATCGCGAGCCGGTGATGGCCCTCAGCGAAGATGCGGTGCGCGCGGCGCTCGATTCGCTGCAAGGTCAAAGGCTGGCGGGCCCAGCAAGTGGCGCGGATAGCCGGGTTACGAAATACGAGCACCGTTTGCAGGAAGCTTTCAATTTCGACCGGCGCGAGACCGCGATTTTGTGCGTCCTGCTTTTGCGTGGGCCGCAGACTCCAGGGGAACTTCGTGGCCGGGCGGAACGCATGTATCGGTTCGAGGAGCTCGAAGATGTGGTGGCGACGCTGGAACGGCTAAGCCAGCGTGATCCTGCGCTGGTGGCCGTTTTGCCACGCCAGCCAGGAACGAAAGAATCTCGGTACATGCATCTGATGTCGGCCGCAGTTGAGTCGGCCGTTGTTGTGCCGCGTCCACTGGCTGCTGACTCTGCTCCGGAAGCCTCCGATCGAATTGCGCGCCTTGAGGACGAGGTGCTCGCGTTGCGCAGGGAATTGACCGAAGTGCAAAAGCAATTGGGGGAATTTCGCAAACAATTTGAGTGAGTTTGTTTTTCTCTTCTTACCCGGTGACCTGAACGCGGTTCAAGGATGAGGCCACTGCCTCTTGCACTTTCTTTCCATCACGTTCCTGTGTGTCGAAATACACATTGTGTTTGCCGAAACACAAAAGCAACCTGCGATAAGCCTATAACTCCAACGCAATCAGCATCCCTCGTCTTGGCGCCTGCCGTGCTATTTCCTTTGTGCTGCCTGGCAGCAGGAGGTGACCAACCATGACACGCATCAATCTCAGTTCAGCACGTGGCACAAGCAATTTCGAGAAATCGTTCAGCACTCTGATGTTCGCCGGCATTCTGCTCGTTTGTTCGGTGGCCGTCGGATGCTCGAGCGAAAAACCCACAACCCCGATCTCCATCAGCCAACCCCCAATTTCGCAAGCGGCACCGCCGCTCGCCGTTAGCCCAGCGAACGCTTCTACGACCGCAGAGCAAACCCCGGCCAAGCCACTGCACAGGAAGGTTGTGCGCAAAGTTCCCGCAACCGTGACTTATGCGAACGAAAGTTCTGGAGTCTCATTCCAATATCCGCGGAAGTATTCGCTAAAGACCGGGGAAGATGCAGATAAACTGGTCTCGTCCGATGCGGTACCGATGAACTTTGTGCAGCTGGGCGGAAGTGCGCTGGCCGCAGTCGCGGTTCCCGAGTCCGCGTATCCAAAAAGCGATTTGACCACGGCTTTCTTCAACGTCAGCGTAAATAAAACGCTCACAGCAGATCAGTGTGGGCAATTCCTAGGCTCCCAGGAAAAGCCTGCGGCTCCGGCGGTTTCGCCGGTGCAAGCCGCTCCACAGTCATCGAAGCTGACGATCGGCGATATGGAATTGCAATCCGTAGAAACTCTCACGACGGACGGGAGTCGCGAGGAAGAGTCGAAGTTTTATCACGTATTCGAAAACGGCGGCTGTTATGAGTTTGCCATCAAAGTCGCGACGGGAGTCGAGACCGACGAAGGCGGCAAGCACGTCGATCGTGGCGAAATCTTCAAACGGCTGGAGAAGATTCTAACGACCGTGAAGATTAATCCTGTGACGGCTCCGGAGGTGACAGCTAGTACTCCGACAACCGCTCCCGCAACACCGGCACAATAGTTGTGAAGTCGCAAGGGCCACGCCGTTATGCGGCGTGGTTTTTGCCTTTCGGGCTCATCCTGCTGCCAATGCAAGGTGCTACCTGCGCAGCCCACGCACAAGGCTGGAAATATTATTTTCCTGGAAGATGCGGATTCCAGCGATGCCGGCTGCACCTGCCTCCAGGCAAGACTTGGCGTTTTCGAGCGTTACTCCACCGAGCGCAAAAATCGGAATCTTGGCTCGGCACGCCCCGCGGAGCGCTTTGAGGCCGGCCGGTGTGATTCCAGATGTGTCTTTTTTTTCGAAGACAGGAGCAAAAACGGCGAAGCTGGCGTGGGTGGCTTCTGCTCTGGCGACTTCTTGCAGAGTGTGACACGACACTGCTATCAATGGATCTTTCGGCGAGATTTCGCGAATCCCAGAGCCTTCGGGAATAGCGCCCACACCGCACTTGCCACGCCACGCGCATCTTACTTCTTCGGCCGACAGATCGCTGGTACGAAGGTGGACGCCATTGGCGCCAACGGCAATGGCGACGTCTGCGCGCGAATTTATCAGAAGAGCTGTTTTCAGAGTCTGGTTCTTTATTCTGATTTGTTGAACGATGTTCATTGCCTCGCGGGCCAGTCTTTCTAACTCGCGGGCGGAAAGATCTTTTTCGCGAAGTTGGATGTAGTCGACGCCGTGAGTTGCGGCTTCCGCAATCTTATCGAGGAGACTACGCCGCCGCGCCTGCTCTTCTCCAAAGAAAGCGGTTCGATCGGTGATGTAGTAAAGGAGGCAGCTTTCAGCCATTAGCTTTAGCGATGTTCGTTTGCTGATTCTGAGACAGGCTTCTTAAGCCTGCGGGCTCGCCCCCTGAGCGCGACCCCACGCCTCCGCGGCTGCCACGCGCTTCGAGATCGCGGGGTGCGAGTGGAAAAGCATCTCCACCAATTTTGATGGTCGGCGCTCCGCTAGGTTTTGCTGCGCCAGTTTGTTCATGGAAGAAATAAATGGTTCCACGCTGGCGATGGACTCAAAAGCATAGCGGTCCGCCTGGCGCTCGTTGAAACGCGAGTACGCATTGAGCGCCGGCATGAGCACCAGCGAAAGAGCGGAGATGGTTATAACCAGCAGGGGCAGGTTTGCGAAATCAGATAACTCCTCGAACATGCGATGATCGACCGCGTAGTGAAGCACCCAGTTTGCCGCCCAGAACCCGAGCAAAGTAGTTCCAGCCTGCACGAAAATGCTCTTCAAAATATGCCGATGAACGTGATGGCCAAGTTCGTGCGCCAGCACCGCCTCGATTTCTTCGGGTTCATAGTTGTCGAGCAATGTATCGGCCAGAATAATCCGGCGCGTATTCCCGAGTCCGGTTAGAGCGGCGTTTGCTTTCTTGCTTTTCTCCGACAGCTTCCAACGATAGACCCCGCGCACGCGCGTGCCCGCATGCTCGGTGAGTAATACCAGCCGGCGCCGGAGGTCTTCATTGTCCAAGGGTTCGAATTTATAAAAGATGGGCAACAGCACGACGGGAGCAAGCTGCGCCATCAGTATGAACAGGCCAATGAACAGGACCCACGTAATCAGCCACCAATGTTGCGGCGATTGCCGGATCATGAAATAGAGCAGCTCGACGACAATTCCAGCTAGCACCATTCCCACCAAGAAGCCTTTTACTTCATCCCACAGCCACGAGCGAATCCTTTGCGTGGAGAGCTGAAATTTGCGCTCCAACTGGAACCCGTAATAGTCGAAGCCAAAGCCCAGAACCTTGCTGATCAGCAACAGAAAAAATAAGTAAAGAAAAACTGCCAACGTGTAATTTTGAAATCCACGCTGCAAGGCAAAATCTCGCAGCCAGCCGGTCCAACCTGTAACCAACAGAAGAACCAGAAAAGCGGAGCCGACCACAAAGTCTGAGATTCCCAGCCAGCGCTGGATCTTGTTATAGCGCTGCGCCTCGGGCGAGTCGCCCGCAGACGAAGATTGATTTTCGTCGAGAGTCATGCGTTATTACGAGTATCGCATTCCCGGCGTCACAAAATATATAGTTTTTGAGACCAGCGTGCACTAAGCGCCGTTTCTCACAAAACTCTCCGCAGCTGTCAGGATTTCGCTTACCAATTCCGGTGAAGAGGCCTCCGCATATGCGCGCAAAAGCGGCTCCGTTCCTGAAGCGCGGAACAAAATCCATGCCTCCGCTCCGTTACCGTTCGTGGGCGCATTCAGAAAAAACTTGATGCCATCGAGATTCTCCTTTTTCAGCACGCGATAGCGCCCCAGGCTTTGCGTGCCATCAGCGCGAGCCCGCTGAATCGCTCCTTGTTTGATTTCTTCTGCGATGTGCAGATCGCGGCGGCCGTAGTAGTGAGGGCCAAACTCACGCTGCAGATCGGCAACCAACTGGCCGAGGGGCTTCCCCTCCTCAGCCATGACATTGGCCAGCAGCAGGCTATTCAGAACTCCATCGCGTTCCGGAAGAAAACGTGAGTAGCCAATGCCGCCCGATTCTTCCCCTCCGATCAGAACGTCGTGTTCCATCATGAGATCGGCAATGTATTTAAATCCTATTTGGGTTTCGTACAATTTGCGCCCGTGCTTGGCCGCGATACGGTCCAGCATGCGGGTCGTGTTGAAGGCGCGCACTACATCTCCAGACCACTTTTTGCGTTCCAGCAGCCAGCGCAATAGCACGCAGAAAATCTTGTGCGAATCCACAAAACTTCCATCTTCGGCCACCGCGCCAATGCGGTCAGCGTCGCCGTCAGTGGCCAGTCCTGCGTCGCACTTTTCTCGGAGCACGGTTTGCTGAAGCAGTGCGATGTGCGGTTCGATTGGCTCAGGATTGATTCCGGGGAAAAGAGGATTTACCTCTTGCCGGATCGCGACGTGTTGAACCCCACGGTCGGCAAAGATTCCAGCAAGTATGCCCCGTCCTGACCCATACATCGAATCAATCGCAATCTTAAATTTAGCCTTGCCAATCAGATCCAGATCGGCAAACCGGCAGATCGCGGCAATATACGGCGTCTTGAGATCGGCCTCTTCAACGGCTGCTTTCGCCCCTCGCGGCATTGCGCCCGCGCGTAATTCTTCTTCCACTTTCTTCATGATGGCGGGAGTAGCAGACCCGCCGAACTTTCCCTTGACTTTCACCCCATTCCAATTCCAAGGGTTGTGGCTGGAAGTGACCATCACGCCGGCGGCTGCGCCGTTTGTTTTCACGGCGTACGATACCGCCGGAGTGGGCGTGTAGTCGTCGGATACCTCCACCGGCACTCCTGAAGCGGCAATGACTTCTGCAACCACTTGAGCCGCGCGCTGCGAGGCAAAACGTGTATCGTAACCGATAAAAATTCCTCGCTTCGCATCCTCATATTTCAAAACGTAAGACGCGATCGCGCCCGCCACCCGGCGCACATTGTCGAAGGTGAAATCGTCGGCGATGATGCCACGCCAGCCGTCAGTTCCAAATTTAATTTCTTGAGCCATGTTGCAATCGTCGCTCGCCGTTAGGCGTTAAAAAGCAAATCCCCTACTCGCTCGCCAAGATCAATGACCAATGACGAACGACCTATGTCAGTCTATGGAGCTTCTTCTCGTCCAGATGCTTCACCACTTTTCCGACATCTTGCGCATGCTGACGAGTGGTTATCAGCAATGCATCGTCGGTTTCAACCACTACTAGATCGCTCACCCCCACGGCGGCGACGAACTTTCCCGGCGCATGCACATAATTGCCGCGCGCATTCAAAGTAAAAACGCCCGCACTGTTAATAATATTGCCCTCCGCCGAGGTGTTTTTTGCCGTGTGGTGCTCGTGCAGCGCCGTCCACGATCCCAGATCATTCCAGCCGAAATCCGCAGGCAGGCAAAAGAGTTTGCTGGCCTGCTCGCCTTTCGCGGAGCGCGGCTCCAACACCGCGTAATCGATGCTGATGTTTTCGCACTTGGGATACAGCCGGCGAAAAGTTGAGCCAAACTTCTTCGTGCCGAAAGCAGCGGCGATTTCTTCCAGCAGCGACGCGGTGTTCGCAAGATGTTCGCGCAGCGCATCGGTCAGAGTCCGGGCACTCCACAGAAACATCCCACTGTTCCAAAAGTAATTTCCCGCGGCCACAAATGTCGCCGCCTTTTCGGCATTCGGTTTCTCGGTGAAACGGCGTACACGAAGAGCGTCGCCGCTGAACAACCCGCCCACTTCGATGTATCCGTAGCCGGTTTCGGCGCGATTTGGACGGACCCCGAGAACGACAATATTATCGCCCGTGGCTGCAATCTCGACTCCGCGTTCGATGGTCGAGCGATAGCTTTCTTCATCGGCGATCACATGATCGGAAGGGAACATGCCGATCACCGCATCCGGATTCTCGCGCAAAAGAAGGAACGCAGCGAGACCGATCGCCGGTGCAGTGTTGCGTCCCAATGGCTCGGCGAGAATCTGCGCACTGGGCAACTTCGGAAGTTGCCGCACAATAGCCGCACGCAGGTCATCGTTGGTAACGATCCAAAACTGTTTCGTCGACGCCAGCGGCAACAATCGATTCACGGTCTGCTGGATCATGGTCTGCTTGCCATCGAGCGCCAGCAATTGCTTCGCGCGCTTCTTTCGGCTCAGCGGCCAAAAGCGCGTTCCTCGACCACCAGCGAGAATGACCGGATAAAAGTTAGAGTTCTTCGCCACGTTCCAATCCGATTCCTACATTCGCGTTTCCGGCTCTAGCAGCTTCGCGCCAGGCACTTGCGCTCGCAGAAACTCCAGCGTCCACTGCGGGCGAACGGTGAACTTGCCGAGGGAGGCCGGAATAACTACTGCATCGCCCTTCGCCAAAGTTACCGCTTCCGTGCCCGCCGCCTCCACGATTCCACATCCCTCAGTTGCCACCAGGATTTGCACGGAGTTTTTTCCCAGGCCGTCACAGGTATTCAGCTCTTGCGCATCTTTCATCTCGAACATATCCACAACAAAATAAGGAGCAGCGATTAGCGGAGCACGGCGGTTCTTGCCACCATCGACTTGAGCCGGAGCTGGTCTGACAACTCTTCCCGACGCAACCTTCAGCTTGACCGCCGCCAAACCCTCTGCCAAGTGCAATTCGCGCGGCCTTCCGTAATCATATAAACGATAGGTTGTGTCCGACTGCTGTTGTGTCTCTACAATCACGGACCCGGCCCCCAGCGTGTGTACGGTCCCGCCAGAAACATAAATCATGTCGCCGGCATAAACGTTCAGCCAATTCAGCAATTCTTCGGCTCGCTTCTCATGAATCGCGTGTTCCAATTGCGCGAGGGTCACGCCGGGCTTCAATCCTAAAGCGATTTGCGCACCGGCCTTGGCATGCGCCACATACCAGCATTCTGTCTTGCCCCATGGCTGACCTACCCGGCGCGCTTGCTCGTCATCGGGATGAACCTGCACCGAAAGTTTTTCATGTGGAAACAAAAACTTCAGCAGCAAGGGAAAACGCTCAGCATCCCGCGCCGCGTCGCCCACCAATTCCCGTTGATATTTCTTGCTGACCTGCGCGAGCGTCTGCCCGCTCAGCGGCCCGTTGGCCACCTTGCAATGGTCACCAGTGAGCCACGCTTCTCCAATCTTTTCCTCGAATTTGCGATTCGGATAGATCGGCGACAAATCGTGCCCGCCCCACGGACGCGGATCAAATCCAGGAAGCATCAGCAAAGGATAGAGATTGCCCATAGCCAAATTAGATACGAAAGGCCGTTCGCGAGCGGACGGCCTCTGTCGAACTTACGACAAGTCTATGATGCGGGAGATCGAATCCGCGCCTACAGAGCGGCAAAGAATTTGCGCATGCGTTCCAGTCCGCGATCCAGCTCAGCTCTCGAAGTCGCATAGGACACGCGGATATGGTCGCCGGTGCCAAATCCTTCTCCCGGAACCGTAGCCACATGTGCTTCGCGGAGCAAACGCCCGGCGACATCTGACGCCGACTTCACGTTACCGCGTCCCAGGAACGCCGAGATATTCGGGTAGGCATAGAAAGCGCCTTCCGGCAGCGTGCACGTTATGCCCGGAATCGATCGCAAACCCTTCACGACGTGATCGCGGAGCTGAATGTATTCGCGCCGCATTTGTTCGACGCACTCTTGCGGACCCTTCAGCGCGGCCACGGCGGCCTTCTGAACAATCGAAGTCGGATTCGATGTCGACTGGCTCTGCAACTTCGACAGCGCGCTGACTACGGCCGCGGGACCGAGAGCGTATCCCAGTCGCCACCCGGTCATCGCGTAAGTCTTCGAGAGCGAACCTAACACCACAATGCGTTCTTTAAACTCGCGCAACGATCCCACAGAAAAATTCTTGCTCGTGTAATTCAGGTAGACGTAACATTCGTCGGAGAGCACCCAGATTCCACTCTCATGGGCGAGTCGCACTACCTCCGTAAGATCCTCCGGGCTCATCACCGCACCGGACGGATTCGACGGAGAGTTGAGAATGATGACTTTCGTCCGCGGAGTGATCAGCCTCGCAACCATCTCAGCCGTGACCCGAAAACCCTGCGCCTCGTCGGACTGAAGCAACACGCACTCGCCACCCGCATAACGCACAATGTCTTTGAACGAAACCCAGTAAGGCACCGGCAGAATCACTTCGTCGCCATGATCGACAAGGACCTGAACCGCGTTGAACAGCGCATTCTTGCCGCCGGTCGACGCAATCGCTTCTTCGCGCCGGTAATCGGAATCGAAATCCGCCGCATGCCGGTGCACAATCGCATCGCGCAACTCAGGCGTGCCTGGAACCGCCGTGTACTTGGTAAAGTTGCCCTGAATGGCTGCGATGGCCGCGTCCTTGATGTGCTGCGGTGTGGCGAAATGCGGCTCTCCGGCGCCGAAGTCAACCACGTCGATGCCCTGCGCGCGCAGCTTATCCGCCTCGGCAACTACTGCCATGGTGGCTGAGGGCTGGATGCGATTAATGCGGTCGGTAAGCTTTAGCGCTTCGCTGGTAGCCGTGGTCATGCCTTCTTTTTCCTTTTCGTTCCCTTCGGATCTAATTCTTTGCCGCCGAGGTCGATGCGATCCAGAATTTCGATCGCGCGCGTCTCCCGCTTAGGCGTAGTGATCTTTTCCCGCAGCTTCTGTTCCACTACCTCTGGAACCAGCCCTTTCACCGGCCCGCCCGCCTGCGCCACTTCCCGCACCAGTCGTGAGCTTACGTAAGAATACTTGTCGGCGGGCATCATGAAGACCGTTTCCAGCGTAGGTTCGAGTTTGCGGTTCATCAGCGCCATCTGCAGTTCATATTCGTAATCGCTGATGGCCCGGATGCCGCGCAGGATACAAGTTGCGTTCAGTGATTTCGCGTACTCGACCATCAACCCGTCAAAGGTATCAATGCGAACATTCTTCAAGTTCGCGGTAAGTTCCCGCAACATCGACAGCCGTTCACTCACGGCAAACATCGGACTCTTCTCCGAGTTCCGCAGGATCGCGACCACCAGTTCTTCAAAAATCTTTGCTCCTCGCTCAATGAGGTCGAGGTGCCCGTTAGTGGGCGGATCGAACGACCCGGGATACATCGCGATGCCTTTGTGCAATCGTCCTCACAGGAACGGCGGGCTGAATAGAGATTCTATGCGGGGGAGCGTAAAGATGGCAATGCGGCAGATAGGGAACTGGCAGCGCGAGGCTTGTGTGGGGCGGGCACTCTTGTCCGCCAGCATGCAGTGCCGAAAAGCTCACGCGCGAGAAGGCCCGCACCACACAGTGTCCCTACCGCTTGGCCGCCACCGGCACTCTGGCGGTTTCCGGAGGAGCGCTCGGCATAGTTGTGACTCGCGCGCCTTGTGGCACGGCCTGCCCATTTCCAGCCGCCGGTTGTGCCTGCGCTGGCGCCGCAATCAATCCCAGTGCTTTGCGGACTTCAGCGTCCAGCTTAACCATGGTGTCTTTGTTGTCTTTTAGGAACTGACGCGCGTTTTCGCGTCCCTGGCCGATGCGCTCGCCCTTGTAGCTGAACCACGATCCGGATTTTTCAAGGATGTTGTTATTCACCGCGATATCGAGCAGGTCGCCTTCGCGCGAAATTCCCTCGCCATAGAGAATGTCGAACTCAGCCTCGCGGAACGGCGCCGCGACTTTGTTCTTCACGACTTTCACCCGGGTCCGCGAGCCAGTAACTACATCTCCGTCTTTGATGGCTGCTATGCGCCGAATATCCACGCGCACCGACGAATAGAACTTCAACGCCCGGCCGCCGGTCGTGGTCTCAGGATTGCCGAACATCACGCCAATTTTTTCGCGGATCTGGTTAATAAAGATCAGGCAGGTGCGCGACTTCGAAACCGTTCCTGTCAGCTTGCGTAGCGCCTGCGACATCAGCCGCGCCTGCAGGCCCATGTGGCTGTCTCCCATTTCGCCATCGAGTTCGGCCTTGGGCACCAGGGCCGCCACCGAATCGACCACCAGCACATCGATCGCATTCGAGCGCACCAGCGCTTCGGTAATTTCAAGGGCCTGCTCGCCGTAGTCCGGCTGCGACACCAGCAGGTTGTCCACGTCAACTCCCAGCTTCTTGGCATAACCGGGATCGAGGGCATGCTCCGCGTCCACGAACGCCGCCATGCCGCCCGTCTTCTGCGCCTCGGCGATGACTTGCAAAGTGATGGTGGTCTTGCCGGAGGATTCCGGCCCGAACACTTCCACCACGCGCCCGCGCGGAAACCCGCCCACGCCCAAAGCCGCGTCAAACGAGATCGCGCCCGTCGAGATCACCGAGATGGGGACGATCGCCTCCTTTGACCCCAACCGCATGATCGACCCTTTGCCAAACTGCTTTTCAATCTGCGAAACCGCCAACTCAATCGCCTTGCCCCGTTCATCCGCCATGGGAGTGTGGCTCCTTTGAGATCGCCGAAATAAATGTGGAAACTAATCTGGCCGGATTATACATACAGAGTTAAGCGAATAAAAGGCGAATCTTAGAAATTGTTGTGAATAACGTTCCGAAATGGGCAACGACCAGTGTGGCGCGGGCGTCCTCGCCCGCGAGCTCTAACCAGAAAGAGGAATGGTATGCGCCGCAATCCACTCGTGAAGCAGAACGAAGCGAAACTTGCCTTCAGTCATCGATTTCATCATGAACTCGAAAGCAGCCTTGGTCCCCACATCCAAATCACATCCATTCACCAGCAGAAACGTATGGGCCGCCGCAAACCCAACCCGTTTATTGCCATCTAGCAAAGCGTGATTATTGACCAGCGACTCCAGCAGCGCCGCTGCCTCTTCGCTCAGGTCGTTGTAGTAGCCCGTCTGCGGACGGAAAACCGCAGCTTGCACCCTGATTCAGCATCCCGTGCTCGCCGCCGTATTCCTCGATCTGATAATGGTGAATAGCAACGACTTCTGCTACGGTCAGATAGACGCGCTCGGCCATCACTTGGCCAGTTTCTTATACAACTCACGATACTTTTCATTGGAACGACGATATGCAGCCATCACCTCGGGCCTCACCATGCGCTGCGAAGGGACCACGTTGTGCAGGTAATGCTCCAGCGCCCGCTCCAGCACAAAGCGCTGCGATTGCCCATTCTCCTTCGCCACCGAAACAAGTTCTTGATAAAGCTTGGCATCAATTTCCGGGGCGATCTTGACGGTGCGCGGCATGGGTGACGTGAAGTTAGATTTTAGCCGCGGCCACTGGCAGGATCAAGATAAATCTAGATGCTGCTACAAACCGAAGCTCTACCGCTGGAATATATGCGCGCTTGACGGACGTGTTGCTGGTTCAGCCGTATAATCAAGCGTAGTTAGGTGATAGCGGTAGTGGAGTCACCCATGATCTCGAAACTGATTTCGCCCTTGGAAGTTCCATTGTTTCTCATTGCGTTTGGATGGCTTGCGCAGAGGCTTGAGTGGTTTACCGATACCGATGCCCTTCCCAATCACAAGACTGGGCACAAAATGGATTCCTGGCTCGTCGCAGCGCTCTTAATTGCGTTTGTTAACTATGCCCAGGCATGGCACAACGAAATCGGAGCGACCTGGCAGAACCGTCCAAACTCGGCGCTGCTCGTGACACTGGCTCTATTTTGGCTACTGTATTTCGCCTTCAAACTACAAGAAAAACGACGGACGGCTTAGGCTATCTCTGCAGCAAGTCCACCGGCGCCTAAACATCGTGTACGCGAAAATACTTGGCTTGGTTGGATCAGATATCTAAAGTTTGCCGCAAATCCCGACATGTTTCGATCGAAGACCGGAGTCTGAGAACCGTGGACTCATGGCGACCTGTTGCCTCAGCAGTGAGCTGCTAGATATTGCCGGTACATCTCCGCCGCATCACGCGCTTCGCCGGAAACCTATTCTGGAATGTAAGCTGGGGGTCCTCCACATACGAGTTGTGGCTTCCTAGGTGGGCGCGGACAGAGGTGTTGTTCGCGAGATCTGATTGCGAATTCAAAATGAGCAGGTCTTGGTGCCTTTCTGAGAGGCGTCGCAGGAGGATGACGTACGAATTGCCTTCGTTCGTGGCAATCATCACGCGTTTGCTTCCCTCCAGGTGCGGCTTTGTCAATACAGACTGCCAGTCTCCCTGTCTCAGATTCTTGGCAAACGGGGCAGACAAGTCCCTGAGAACATGTACGACGAGAGGTGGGACTCCGCGTTTTAATCACCGAGGGCACGAAAGGAAACCGAGGAAAGCACTGGACCTGGGAACTTCGTGTTACTGGCCATTCTTTCTTTTGTGGTCTTCAGCTTCTGCTCCTTGCTTGTGACAATACTTGGCTTGTTCGCCTGAACCCTATACCATCCATCAGGAATAACTAGGGAGAAAGGGAGCATGCTTTCAAACACAGCCAAAAGATCATTCGTGGTTCTTGGCGCTCTGATGATGTTTGCCGCAACTTTGTCCGCGAAGACACAAGTCACGAAGCAGCCATTCGGGCGCACAGCGGAAGGAACAGCCGTTGATTTATACACGCTGAAGGACGGCAAAATTGAAGTCGGCATCATTACGTACGGCGGCATCGTTTTTACGCTGCGCGCGCCGGATCGAAATGGAAAGCTCGACGACGTGGTGCTGGGAGTCGACTCGGTAGAGAAGTATGTGGCGCAGACGGCGCACTTCGGCGGCATCGTCGGGCGTTATGCGAATCGTATCGCGCACGGCACGTTTCAGCTGGATGGGCACGCTTATCACATTCCGAAGAATGACGGCGATAATGCGCTCCACGGAGGGTTGATTGGGTTCGATAAAGTGATTTGGGAGGCGAAAGAGATTCCCGATGGAGTGGAACTTACTCATTTGAGCAAGGATGGGGATCAAGGATTTCCTGGCACGCTTACGACTCACGTGCGATACACGGTGAGCGGCGGGGCGCTGCGAATCGATTACTCGGCGACCACCGATAAAGATACCGTGCTCAACCTGACCAATCACTCCTATTTCAATTTGAAGGGACAAGGGAACGGAGATGTTTTGGGAACGGTGCTCAAGATTGGTGCGTCGCGCATGACGCCGGTGGATGCGAGCCTGATTCCTACCGGCGAATTGAAGCCGGTGGAGGGAACGCCATTCGATTTTAGCAAGCCGCATGCGATCGGCGAGAGGATCGATGTGGACGACGAGCAGTTGAAGCTGGGGCATGGATATGATCACAATTTCGTGCTCGATCATCCGGAAGGAAAGTTGTCGGAGGCGGGGGAAGCATACGAGCCGAGTACTGGCCGGATTCTGCGCGTGCTGACGACTGAGCCTGGAATTCAGCTCTACACCGGAAACCATCTAGACGGCTCGATCACGGGCAAAGAAGGACGCGTCTACAAGGCGCGGTACGCGTTTTGCCTGGAGACGCAACACTTTCCGGATTCTCCCAACCATCCGCAGTTTCCGACGACGGAGTTGAAACCGGGACAAAAATTTCACAGCGTAACTGTGTACGAGTTCAGCACCGGAACGCGCTAAGGAACTTTCGCGAACCATTGCTCGAACCACTCGAGAGAGCGCAGTGTGTAGTCGCGCGAGTCGGCGGGCTTCAGGATCGCGTGTCCTTCATTCGGATATACGACCAGCTGCACAGGCACGTGAAAAGTCTTGAGAGCGTGCCACCACTCCACCGATTGTTCCATCGGTACTTCGCCATCGCGATCGCCAACCAGGATCAGCGTCGGGGTCTTCACTGATTTGACGAAGTGCATGGGATCGCTTTTCGCATACACCGCGGGATCGTCGTAGATGGATGCTCCGAAGAATGGGATCATCCATTCGTCGATATCGTTGAGGCCGTAATAACTGAGCCAATCGGAAAGGCCGGCACCCGCAACTGCGGCAGCGAATCGGTGAGTTTGAGTTTCCGCCCACATCGTCATGTAGCCGCCATAGCTGTGTCCGTGAATGGCGAGGCGTTTGGTGTCGATAGGATATTTTTTGGCAAGAGCGTCGATGCCGGCCATGATGTCGCGATAATCGCCACCGCCGAAATCTTTTACGTTGGCTTGAGTGAATGCCTCTCCCTGACCGTAGCTGCCGCGCGGGTTCGGGCACAGGGCAAAATATCCCAACGCGGATTCAGGGCCCATGCTGCGCTCGGCCCAGCGCGACATGCAGGCGGCCGAGGGACCTCCGTGAACCGTGACGACGAGCGGATAAGTTTTGCCGGGAGTGAAATCTTTGGGCAGCATCAACCAGCCTTGCACGCGCATGTTGCCATTCATCCAATTCACGTTACGCATTTCGCCCCATGGCGGTTTGATTTCGGCATTGAGGCTGGTGAGTTGTTTCCACTTGCCGATTGGGCCGGCCCAGACTTCAGGAGGAGTGCTGGCGGATTGACGTACGACAGCAGTCACGGGTTCGCCGGTATAGGAGCGTGAGGGAACCCACGCGTCGCCTGAGGGAGAGGCCACCTCCTCGCCTGTCCAGAGAGTCTTGGGAGCGCCGTTCACGCTGACGCTGGCAAAGCTGGAATTTCCATCGACATTTTGCGCGAAGGTGATGGTGTCGGCGCCCGTCCACGCGAGGGCGGAAGGAGATGACTTGACGTTGGGAGTCAGGTTTCGTGGGGCGCCTCCGCTGACGGGGACGATGTGAATGTCGCCGCCCGTGGAACCTTCGTCGCTCATCAAACCTTCGATGAAGGCAATATTTTTTCCGTCGAATGAGACTCGCGGGTCGGCAATCTGCAGCCTGGGCTTGTAGATCTCGCGCATCTCGCCGGTGGTTGCATTCGCGAAATAGAGACGGGCGACGTACCAGTTGGCATCGCCGGCACCGTGGGCGGCTGTGACTGCCCAACCTTGACCGTCGGGAGTCCAGTCGTATTCGTAGATGTACATGTCGGCGGGCGTGAGTTGTGTCAGGTGATCGGTCGCCGGGTCGAGGATCGCGATGCGTTGCTCGTAGATTTTTTCGTCGATGACTCCGGCGAGCGGCGTCATCGGTTGCAGCGGGCCGGCGATGCGCGGGATGCCTTCAATAAATAAAACGGCGAGCTTGGAGCCGTCGGGAGAAAAGCGCGGCGATTGCACATAGCCTTTCAATTCGGCGTGCTTCACGGGGGCGCTGCCGTCGACTGCGGCGATCCAGAGTTGAGCGGCGGGAGTGTCGCCGGGAAGATCGGCGATGAAGGCGAGGCGTTTGCTGTCGGGAGACCAGGCTAGATCCCGGAGTTGCAGTTTGCTCTCGATTGAGATGGTGTGGGAAGTCCCGCTGGCGACGGGGATTACGGAGATTTCTCCTTTCACAATGTAGGCAACTTGAGTTGCATCGGGAGAGAGCGCAATCTGGCTGATTCTTTTAGCGCGCGGCATGGAGTCAAGGAGGGTTGCGGCGCGGGAGGGGCTCGGCGGGTTTTGTGCGTAAAGGGAAAATGGAATGAGCAGGATCGCGAGAGAACAAATGGCTGCGGAGTAAGGCCGGAGATTGGCTTTCATGGCTCAGGGAGTATAGCTGGAGAGCGGAATTGTTGGCGAGAGGCATCGTCGCGCGGATTTTGGCCTTGAAGGAAAAAGTCGAGCTCCGCTCGACGGACAGCCCCTTCGGCTCCGCTCAGGGCAGGCGAGGGCTGTTGTTTCCACATGAACACGAGTTGTAAGTTCGATAGATCAAAACATCTTCTTCGAATCCAGCAGAATCGTGACCGGCCCCTCATTCGCTAGCTCTACGTGCATCATTTCCTGAAAGCGGCCAGTTTCGCAGCGCAAGCCGGTGCTGCGAATTTGTTGCACAAAAAATTCATACAGCTGCCGTGCCTGATCCGGTGGCGCTGCGTCGTCGAACGACGGCCGCTTCCCTCGCCTTACATCTCCGTACAGGGTGAACTGCGAGACCGCCAGCACGGCACCTCCAACTTCTTGCGCGCTGCGATTCATTTTTCCCTGATCGTCTTCGAAGACCCGCAGGCCGCAGATTTTTCCCGCCAGATAGCTGGCATCCGCTTCGCTGTCCTCGCGCCCAACGCCCAGCAAAACCAGCAGTCCCAGGCCAATCTGGCCCGTGACGTCGCCCTCTACCGTAACTTGCGCGCGGCTTACCCGCTGCACGACTGCACGCATGTGATTTGACCCTTGGTTTGACCAGTACGAGCGTCCCGTTTAGGATGCAGAAGGTATATCACAGGCGCCGGCCTGAGAAAGTTCGGCGCTTCCTTTACAGCCCTTTACCCGGACCGTTACACTACACGTTCGCCTTTTTCCGTTGCAGTGGCATTCCGAAGACGAAACCGCAGGGCCCGAGCGCGCGCTGGTAGACGAGAGGGAACACGTCGATCTTGAATCCGGGCATCGAATTTCAAATCAAAGTCTAAGCGAGGAGAAACATGGCAGCCGTTGACGAGAAGGTAAAGCAGATCATTGTGGAACAGTTGGGTGTGGATGAAGGCGAGGTCACTGCCAGCGCGTCGTTTGTCGACGATCTGGGCGCGGATTCACTGGACACCGTCGAACTCGTAATGGCTTTCGAAGAAGGCTTCGACATCGAGATCCCCGATGAGGATGCGGAAAAAATCCGCACCGTGCAGGACGCTATTGATTACATCTCCAAGCATTCGAAAGGCGGCAAGTAGTTTGGGACGCAGGGTCGTCGTTACCGGCATCGGCCTGATCTGCGGCGTGGGAAATACCACTGGAGAGGTGTGGCAGGGCGTGCTCGCCGGCAAGAGTGGCGTGGCCCGCATCACCCAGTTCGACTCCAGCAATTTTGCCTGCCAGATCGCCGCCGAGGTCAAGAACTTCGATCCCCTGAACTTCATTGAGAAGAAAGAAGTCAAGAAGATGGGACGTTTCATCCACCTGGCCATTGCCGCCGCGGATGAAGCGTTCAAGATGTCCGCGCTGCAAGTCACTCCCGAGAATGCCGAACGGGTGGGCGTGCACATCGGGTCAGGCATCGGCGGGTTCGACATC
>DATNMU010000040.1:0-17739 GCA_035602195.1 Candidatus Acidiferrum sp. | reverse complement strand
CGTGACGGGAGTAGCGGAGTTGCCGGCGGGCACGGAGATGGTGATGCCGGGGGACAATGTCTCTCTCGTGATTGAACTGATTACGCCGGTGGCGATGGAAAAGGGCTTGCGCTTCGCCATTCGCGAAGGCGGACACACGGTGGGCGCGGGAACGATTGCGGAGATTGTGCAGTAGGAGATGAACGTGTGGAGCGGGCGCCCTCGCCCGCTTTAAATGCAGCAGCGGTAAAGGTTCGCGGGCGAGGGCGCCCGCGCCACAAAGGCGGCTCGCATCCTGCCGCAAGTTCTTTCCTCCCGAAGAAATCGGGAGGGGCAAAGAGAGTGAAACGTGATTGGAAAAGAAAGAATTCGCATCCGGTTAAAGGCTTACGACTACCGCATTCTGGATCAGTCGACGGGCGAGATTGTTGAAACCGCGCGCCGCACCGGAGCAGATGTTGCGGGGCCGATTCCACTGCCTACGATGAAGAACAAGTACTGCGTGCTGCGTTCGCCGCATGTGGACAAGAAGTCGCGGGAGCAGTTTGAGATCCGCACCCACAAGCGCCTACTCGATATTCTCGAGCCCACGCAGCAGACCGTAGACGCGCTGATGAAGCTTGATCTGCCCGCAGGCGTGGATGTGGAGATTAAGGCGTTCGGGAAAGAGCATAAATAGCTCCTGGCTTCTAGCTAAAGCCACAGAGCTCCCAGCCAATAGCCGGCGTTGCGAAGCGACGAGCCAAGCTGGGTGGAGACGAAGATGGCAATTAGAGTTACAGGAATTCTGGGCAAAAAAGTCGGCATGACGCAACTGTTTGACTCGAAGGGCGACGTACGCCCGGTCACGGTGCTGCAGGCTGGCCCTTGCGTGGTGACGCAGCACAAGCTGGCGGTGAAAGACGGTTACGAGGCGGCCCAGATTGGCCTGGTTGAGTTTGTAAAAGAATCGCGGCTGACCAAGCCGGCGCGCGGACACCTGGCGAAGAACAATCTTCCTCCGGTGAAGTTCATGCGCGAAGTGCCGCTTGAGTCGGACGGCGACGGCGACGGAGCAGTGAAGGTCGGCGATCGCGTGCTGGTCGAGATTTTTGAAGGCGAAAAGTTTGTCGACATCGTGGGAGTCAGCAAGGGAAAAGGCTTCCAGGGCGTCGTGAAGCGCCATCATTTCGGCGGCGGTCCCAAGTCGCACGGATCGATGTTTCAAATCACGGGTTCGATTGGCTCTTCGGCGTTTCCCTCGCGCGTGTTCAAGGGAATGCGCATGTCGGGACACATGGGCCATGACCGCGTAACGCAACGGAATCTGCGCGTGCTGGGCGTGGACAAGGATGAAAATCTGCTCGTGGTAGAAGGCAGTGTTCCGGGGCCTCAAGGCGGGTACATCGTAATCACGAAAGCGAAGAAGCCGCCCAGAGAGCGCCGCGGATTTGCGGGTTCGGCTACGGTTGATCCGTTGAAGGCGGCGAAACGAGCGGCGAAGAAGGCGTAAGTGTAGCGCGGGCGCCCTCGCCCGTGTCGCATGCAGTAAGAGAGAAAGTCGCGGACGAGGGCGTCTGTGCTACATGAGAAGCAATATGGCAACCATAGACATACACGATTTGAGCGGGAAGAAGGTCGGGACGTTCGATCTGGCCGACGAAATTTTCGGCGCGGTGAACGAAGACCTGATCTGGGAAGCGGTGAAGCATTACCGCGCCGGGCAGCACCGCGGCACGCATGCCACCAAGGCCCGCTGGCAGGTTTCCGGCTCGGGCAAAAAACTTTGGAAGCAAAAGGGCACCGGACGCGCCCGTATCGGCTCGATCCGTTCGCCACTGTGGCGCCACGGCGGCACCGTGCATGGACCCGTTCCGCGGTCTTACGACTACGCATTTCCGCGCAAGAAGTTACTGGGCGCGCTACGCTCGGCGCTGGCGTCGAAGTTTGCCGACGGCAAGCTGACAATTGTAAACGCATTCGAGTTGAAGGACGGAAAGACCAAAGCGTTCCGGGCGGTGCTCGACGCGCTGAACGTTGAGTCTACGGTTCTGATCGTGGATGTTCCGAACTCGGGCAACAACAACCTGGCGTTAAGCTCGCGAAATATTAAAGGGCTTGAATTGGTTCCGGGTAACGAAGTTCATCCATATCACCTGCTGCGCTACGATCGCGTGATTTTTTCGCATCCCGCGATTGAGAAGCTGCAGATCACGTTGAAAGACAGTTTGCCGAAGCACCAGCGCAAGGAAGCGAAAGAGGAAGACGAAGGCGCGAAGAAAGCGTCAGCGGCTCCACGCAAGCGCACCCGGCATGAAAAAGCGGCGGAGGTAGCCTGATGAATTCCGCATACCAGATCATTCGCCGTCCGGTGATCACCGAAAAAGGTTTGGCGACCAAGGAAAACCAGAACACGCTGGTGTTTCAGGTCGCGCCGAAGGCGACCAAGACGGAAATCAAGCAAGCGGTGCAGACGATTTTTAAAGTGAAGGTATTTTCGGTGCGCACCGCGACGTACCCAGGAAAAGAACGACGGCGCGGCAAGTTTGCCGGCTATCGTCCGGACTGGAAAAAAGCGTATGTGCGGCTGCGGGCCGGCGAGAAGATGCCGGAATACGCCCAGAATTTGTAAGAACAGTCGTTGGTCCTTAGTCGTTGGTCGTTGGCAGGAACAACGATGGCGATCGAAATGAATGGCGAACGACCAACGACTAACGACAGAATTACGAGCTGATTATGGCGATTAAGACATACAGACCGACGACCCAGACGTTGCGCTATCGCACGACAATCGTGAACGATGACATCACGACCAGGCATCCGCACAAGCCGCTGGTCGAAAAGAAACAGCGCACCGGCGGACGCCGCAACTCGGGCGACATTACCAGTTGGCATCGCGGTGGCGGGCACAAGCAGAAGCTCCGCATTATCGACTTCAAGCGCGACAAGACCGGCATCCCGGCGACGGTCACCACGATCGAATACGATCCCAACCGCTCTGCGCGCATCGCCCTGCTGGCGTATGCCGATGGCGAGAAGCGTTACATTCTTGTGCCCGAAGGAATGAAGGTAGGGCAGAAAATTGTTAGCGGTCCCGAGGCTGACATTCTGGTAGGCAATGCGCTGCCGCTGCGTAATATTCCGCCCGGCACGTCGATTCATAACCTCGAACTCAAGCCGGGCAAGGGAGCGCAGATGGTGCGTTCCGCGGGCGGCGCGGCACAACTGGTGGCGAAAGAATCCGATTACGCGCTGGTGAAGCTGCCTTCGGGTGAGACGCGAAAGATTTCGCAGGATTGCATGGCGACCATCGGTCAGGTTGGAAATCTGGATCACGAGAACATCACTATCGGCAAAGCAGGGCGCACGCGCTGGCTGGGATGGAAGCCGGTGAACCGCGGCGTTTCGATGAACCCGGTCGACCATCCGCATGGTGGTGGTGAAGGAAAAACTTCAGGTGGAAGGCATCCGGTAACTCCGTGGGGCCAGCCAACGCGTGGGTATAAGACGCGGAACAACAAGCGGACGGATAAGTTTATTGTGAACCGCAGAGGCAAGAAGTAGGGAAATCAGGTTCCTCCGGTTCGCTTCGCGAACTGTCGGAATGACAACAGAGTTTTAGGGTTTGTGGAAGAGCTAGGAGCTAACAGCTAGAAGCTGACTTTATGGCACGTTCAACAAAAAAAGGCGCGTTCGTGGATGGCTTCCTGATGGCGCGGGTCGAGGGTATGAATTCGCGCAACGAGAAGAAAGTTCTGCGCACCTGGTCGCGGCGTTCCACCGTGGTTCCAGAGATGGTAGGTCACACCATCGCGGTGCACAATGGCAAGAAATTTATTCCGGTGTATGTCACGGAGAACATGGTGGGGCACAAGCTGGGCGAGTTCAGCTTCACCCGCAACTTCAAGGGCCACTCCATGCGGGCGGCGACCGAAGTGGCGGCGAAACCGGCGGGCATTCCCGGCGGTCCTGGAGCGATAACTCCGGCAGCGCCTGCGGCGCCGAAAGCATAAGGGGAAACGCGAATGGAATTTCGAGCGGAGAAGCGTTACTTGCGAGTCTCGCCGCAGAAGGCGCGCCTGGTGCTGGAATTGATCAAAGGGCGCAACGTGGAAGAAGCGCGCAACACATTGCTGTTCACCAAGAAGCGGGTGGCGGCGCATGTGGGCAAGCTACTGCAGTCGGCTCTGGACAATGCGAACTTTTTGAGCGCCGAGAAAAATTTGGATGTCGATCTCGACAATTTGTACGTCAAGAGTGCGATTGCCAATGACGGGCCGCGCATGAAGCGCATCCGCCCCGCCCCGCAGGGACGGGCGTTCCGCTATCAGCGCCGCATCTCACATATCACATTGATCCTGGCCGAGCGGGGTAATGGAGCGGGCCATGAATCAGAACATCCGCGCAGAGCAGCGACGGGCGCGGCTCCCGCCAAGCGGCGCGCTCCGGTGGCGAAGAAAGCTGGGGGCGCGAACAAGAAGAAAAAGGTTGCCGCTAAGTAAAAGGGCGACACAGCAGAACAGTATTGAAAAGGGTTCGATTTAGGAGAAGCAATGGGACAAAAAGTCCATCCTTATGGTTTTCGGCTCGGCTACACCAAGCCGTGGAAGTCGCGGTGGTTTGCCGAGCGTGATTACGACAAGCAGCTGTTCGAAGACATTAAGCTGAAGAATGAGCTGAAGGACAAGCTGAAGTCGGCGGGCGTGAGTTCGATCGAGATCGAGCGTCCCGGCAACAAACTGCGCATCATTATTAAGACGGCGCGGCCGGGAATCATTATTGGCCGCAAGGGCGCGGAAATCGACAAGCTCAAGGCCGACTTGCAGAAGCGCACCGCCGGTAAAGACGTGTTTGTCGACATTCAGGAAGTGCACAAGCCCGAGCTCGACGCGCAGTTGGTGTCGGAAGCGATTGCCCTGCAACTGGAAAAGCGCGTCGGCTTTCGTCGCGCCATGCGCAAGGCTGTAGATTCCGCGCTGCGCTTCGGCTGCAAAGGCATCAAGGTGCGGGTCAGCGGACGCTTGAATGGAAACGAAATCGCCCGCTCCGAGTGGTATTTGCAGGGCCGGCTGCCGTTGCATACATTGCGAGCCGACATCGAGTACGGATTTTCCGAAGCCAGGACCACCTACGGCGTGATTGGCGTGAAGTGCTGGGTGTATAAAGGCGAAATTCTTCCGACAAAAAAACGGGAGCAGCAGACGGGTGTAGGCGCGTTTTAAAAAGCAAGCAGAGCGAGAATCCAGACGTAAAGCGTTGTGCAAGGTTGACGAAAAAAGATTTGGCTGAGAGCCAAGAGCTAGAAGCTGAGAGCAGACTTTATGTTAATGCCAAAGAAAGTAAAGTACCGCAAGCAACAGCGCGGGCGCATGACCGGAAAAGCATGGCGCGGCAGCACGCTGGCGTTTGGGGATTTCGGCCTGAAGGTACTGGAACCCGGCTGGATCACCGACCGCCAGATCGAAGCCAGCCGCGTGGCCATGACTCGTTTTGTAAAGCGCGGCGGCAAGATTTGGATTCGCGTGTTTCCCGACAAGCCGGTCACCAAGAAGCCGGCCGAAACCCGTATGGGTAAGGGCAAGGGAGCGCCGGATCATTGGGTTGCGGTCGTGCGTCCCGGAAAGATTCTGTTTGAGATGGAAGGCGTGACCATCACGGATGCGACCGAGGCGATGCGCCTGGCGTCCCACAAGCTGCCGCTGCGCACGACTTTGGTCAAGCGCGAAACGGCGCATTAAACACAGCGATCAGCTTTCGGCCGTCAGCTACAAAGCGGCGAGGAAAGCTGAAGCTGAGAGCTGAGAGCGATTTATGAAGGCAGACAAAGTTCGTAACTTAACCGACGCCGAACTGCAGCATCAGGGCCATGATCTCGCGGACCAGCTGTTCAAGCTGAAGTTTCAGCTGAACATGGGCCAGAACGAGAGCTTGAAGAAGATGCGCGGCCTGCGCAAAGACATTGCCCGCGTCCAAACAATTTTAGGCGAGCGCTCGCGCGCTGCCGCAACGGAGAAACGCTAATGGCGCAGACTGCAGCCGGAAAATCCGCGACGCCGCAGACCGAACACGCGCAGGGGCGGCGCAAAGAAGTAGTAGGAGAAGTGGTCGCCAACCGCATGCAAAAGACCATCGTGGTCAAGGTGACGCGCAAAAAAGCGCATCCGTTCTACGGCCGGGTCGTGGCCCGCAATAAGAAGTTCTACGCGCACGACGAGAAGAACGAAGCGCATGTGGGCGATGTGGTGCGGATCGAAGAGACGCGCCCCCTCTCGAAATTGAAGCGCTGGAAACTGAAAGACATTGTGCGCAAGACGGCGCTGGTGCCGGAAGTAGTTCTGGACCAGGACACGAAGTAGTGCGTCAGGGATTGGACGAGGGAGATTGAAGCCATGGCTGTGATGATGAGAAGCATGCTGGAGGTCGCCGACAATTCCGGCGCCCGCAAGCTGCAGATGATTCTGCCGCTCGGCGGTTCGACCGGACTGAATGCCGGCCTGGGCGACATAATCACCGCTGCAGTGAAAGAAGCGGCTCCCGACGGCCAGGTACAAAAGGGCAAAGTGGTGAAGGCGGTAATCGTGCGCACGCGGAAGGAACATCGTCGACGCGACGGCACCTATATCCGCTTCGACCAGAACGCTGCGGTCCTGATCAATGATGCGGGCGAGCCGGTGGGAACGCGCGTTTTTGGCCCCGTAGCCCGCGAGTTGCGCGAGCGGAAGTTTTTGAAGATCGTTTCGCTGGCGCCGGAAGTTATTTAGTACCGAGTACCTGGTACCGAGAAACAAGGTTAGGAATTGGAAAATAGAGAATGAGAACCGTAAGCACCGAACATAAGCGAGTGGATATCCGCCGCAACGACAACGTGAAAGTCATCACGGGGCGGGATAAGGGCAAGGAAGGGCGCGTGCTGCGCGTGTTTCCAAACGATGCCAAGCTGCTGGTCGAGCATGTGATGATCGTGAAAAAGCACGTGCGCCCGAATCCCCAGCGCAATATTAAAGGCGGAATCGCCGAGCAGGAAAGCCGGATTGCGATTTCGAACGTGCAACTGGTGTGCCCAACTTGCGGCCCGGTGCGCATCGGACACGAAGTTCGCGGAGACCGCAAAGTCCGCGTATGCAAGAAGTGTGGAACCACGCTGGATAAGTAAGCTGCTAGGTTTTGGCCGTTAGCTTTTAGCTTGTGGCCGAAGGCTCCGGCAGCAGGGTAGAAATTTCGTTCTTACGCAGCGGTAGACGTAAGAAGCCAACGGCTAAGAGCTAATGGCTAAAGGTTCTTACAATCCGAAACCGTGAGAGAGAGTTGAAGATACGAGATGGCACGAGACAAAGATAAAAAGGGATCGAAAGATTCGCAGGAGCAGCAGAAGCCGGATCAGGCGCGGCACAGCGCCAAAGAGCGTCCGCGGCTGCGAAGCCGTTTCGACAAGGAAGTGGCGCCGGCTCTGTTGAAGGAATTGGAACTGAAGAACTCAATGGCCGTCCCCCGCCTGAACAAGATCGTCGTCAACATGGGCATGGGCGAGGCCACGCAGAACTCCAAGATTCTCGACCCGGCAGTGAACGAACTGGGCCTGATCACAGGCCAGAAGCCGATTGTCACCAAAGCGAAGAAGTCGATCGCCGCTTTCAAGGTGCGTGAAGGCCAGGCGATCGGAACCATGGTTACGCTGCGCGGCGATCGCATGTACGAATTTTTCGACCGACTGGTGAATATTGTTCTGCCCCGGGTGCGCGATTTCAAGGGAGTCTCCACTAAGTCTTTCGATGGGCGCGGCAATTACACGCTCGGCTTGCACGATCAGTTGATCTTCCCCGAGATTTCGTACGAGAAGGTCGACAAGATGAAGGGCATGAACGTCACGATCGTGACTACGGCCGCGAATGACAACCAGGCGCGGACGCTCTTGAAGCATCTGGGCATGCCATTCCGGACGCAGTAAGTTTCAGAGGATTCAAAGATACAGAAGCTCGACACCAGATTTTTAAGGATTTCATGACTACAGCGAAGCGAGTAAAAGACGCAAAGATCGAAAAGAAGTTTGAGGTTGCGCGGACCAACAAGGCGAAGAGACCTAAGTTTTCTACGCGTCGGCACAACCGCTGCCAACGTTGCGGACGTCCGCGGGCTTATCTGCGCAAGTTCGGCCTCTGCCGCTTGTGCTTCCGTGAACTGGCGCTGCGCGGGGAGATCCCCGGAGTGGCGAAGTCGTCCTGGTAGGGAAATGCACCGAACACGATTCTGCGCGAGACGCGTCTCGCACGACATGACAGTAGCAAGAAGTAACTGGTAAGGAAGCTGCCGCAGGTTCTCCGCTTAACGCGGAGCGAACGGGTGGCGAGAGGAGAAACAAACGATGAGGTTGACCGATCCGGTCGCAGATATGCTGACGAGGGTGCGCAACGCGCTTCAGGCGCGGCACCAGAAGGTGGACGTTCCGGCCTCACGCCTGAAGGTGGAGATCGCCCGCATTTTGAAAGAAGAGGGTTACATCTCGAACTTCAAGGCCACGGAAGAAGAAGGCCACAAGGTCATTCGGATTTATTTGAAATACGGCGCGCATAACGAGGCGGCGATTTCCAAGGCGGAGCGTGTGTCGCGGCCGGGTTGCCGGGTGTACGTGCGGCGCGCCGAGATCCCTCGCGTGTTGGGCGGAATGGGAATCAACATTCTGACCACGCCGCGCGGCGTGATGACCGGCCGCCAGGCGCGCAAAGAAGGCGTGGGCGGCGAATTGTTGTGCGAGATTTGGTAAGGCAGCTTCTGGCTACTAGCTTCTAGCTACTAGCTAAGGCGCTGCCGAAAATTAAAAGCCTGGCTAGAAGCTAGGAGCTAAGAGCTAGGAGCTTATGTCACGAATTGGAAAAAAGCCGATCCCGATCCCTAAAGGGGTGACGGTTAAATTTGAAGGCAACACCGTGCTGGTGCAAGGGCCGAAGGGGAAGCTGGATACAGCTCTTCCTGCCGGCATCAAGGTGGAACAAAAAGACGGGAACCTTGTCGCCATCCGCGAAAACGATTCGCAAGCGGCGGTGCACGGACTGGCGCGCGCCCTGGTCAACAACGCAGTCGAAGGCGTCACCAAGGGATGGACGCGCGATCTGGAAATTGTCGGCATCGGTTATCGCGCCGAGATGAAGGGCAAAGGGATGGTGGTTTTCAACCTGGGATATTCGCATCCCATCGAGTACCCATTGCCGACCGGCGTCGATGCGGTGGTCGATCCCAAGCAGACGAAAATTTCGCTGACCGGAATCGATCGCCAGCAAGTGGGCCAAGTCGCGGCGGAAATGCGCTCGCTGCGTCCGCCGGACCCTTATAAGAATAAGGGTGTGAGGTATGCGGGCGAGAGATTGAAGAAGAAGGTCGGCAAGACCGGAGCGAAGTAAAACCGTCGTTAGTCGCTGGTCGTTAGTCGTTGGCCAAGCGATGATGGCGGCAGTTGTTCTGAGGTGTCCGGTCTTTGGCTAACGACCCACGACGAACGACCAAGGATAGACTCTATGTTTACGAAGAAATCGAAGAATCAGAAGCGTGGACACATTCACGACCGCATCCGCAAGAAGATGCAGGGGACGGCGGAGCGTCCGCGGCTGAACGTCTACCGTTCGCTGAATCACATCTACGCGCAGGTGATCGACGACTTGCACGGCCAGACGCTGGTTTCAGCCAGTTCGACCGAAGGGAAAAAAGAAGACCGGCGCACCGGCGGCAACGTGGCCGCGGCGAAGGCTCTGGGTAAAACTATTGCCGAGCGCGCCAAGGCCAAGGGCGTAAGCAAAGTTGTGTTTGACCGCGGCGGCTACATTTATCACGGCCGCGTGAAGGCGCTGGCCGATGCGGCGCGCGAAGGCGGATTGCAATTCTAGGGAATTGAGCGATTGTGAGATTGAGTGATCGGGCGATTGAAAAGCGCGAGAAGCTATGTGTTTTCAATTGCACAATCACCCGATCGCGCACAATCGCCAAATGAAACGAGAGTTTAAAGAATGCCAACAGTAATCAAGAAGCTCGATGCAAATTCGTATCAGTTGAAAGACCAGGTCGTGGCCATCAACCGCGTTACCAAAGTGGTGAAGGGCGGCAAGAATCTTTCGTTCGCGGCGTTGGTGGTGGTGGGCGATCCGTCGGCCGGGGTGGTGGGCCATGGGGCGGGCAAGGCGAAAGAAGTTCCGCAGGCCATCCGCAAGGCGATCGAGGCGGCGAAGAAGAACTTGATCAAAGTGAATCTGACGCAGACTTCGATTCCGCACTTGATTCTGGGGCGCTATGGTTCCGGCAAAGTGCTGCTAAAGCCGGCTCCGGAAGGCACGGGAGTGATTGCCGGCGGCGCGGTGCGCGCGGTGATGACGTCGGTTGGAATTCAGAATGTGCTGACCAAGTCGATTGGCACCACCAATCCGCACAACGTGATCAAGGCGACTTTCGACGCGCTGCGACATTTGAAAAGCCGCGAGAGCGTGGCGGCCATGCGCGGCAAGTCGATGCAGGAACTGTAGTGCCTAGTAACTAGTAGCGAATACCTGGAAACGGCGCTCAGGGATTGGGGAATTAACGATGACGACTAAGAAGCCGAAGGCGGTTAACGGAAAGATTCACCTCAAGTGGGTGGTTTCGGCCATTTGCGCCCCGGTGAAACAGAAGTTGGTGGTTAAGGGGCTAGGATTCACGCGGTTGAACCAGGTGATCGAGCGTCCGGACAACGCGGCGATTCGCGGCATGGTCGCCAAGGTTCCGCATCTGGTCGAGATTCTGAAGTAGAAATATTTCAAGTTTCAGAGTTTCAAGGTGGACTCAGTTCCTCGAAACTTTGAAACGTGAAACCTTGAAACCTGGGGTTACTTATGAATTTATCCAACATTCGAGCACCGAAGAAGGCGTCGGAAAAGCGCAAGCGCGTGGGACGCGGCATGGGCTCCGGCATGGGCAAGACGTCCACTCGCGGACACAAGGGCCAGCGTTCGCGCACCGGTATGCGCCTGATACGCGGTTTTGAAGGCGGCCAGATGCCGCTGCACCGCCGCATGCCCAAGCGCGGCTTCACCAACATCTTCCGCAAAGAATTTAATATTGTGAGCCTCGAACGACTGGCGGCGTTGAGCGAAGATCTGCACTCTGCACCCATCACTCCAGATGTGCTGCGCAGGGCGGGAGTGATCAAGGCCAAGCACCCGGTAAAGATTCTCGGCGACGGCGAGCTCAAAATTGCACTCACCGTGCACGCGCACAAGTTTTCCAAGTCGGCCGAAGAAAAAATCACCAAGGCGGGCGGCAAGATTGAGGTCTTGCAGTAATGTTTGAGAAGCTGGCGAACATCTTCCGCATCCCGGATCTGCGCAAGCGGGTTCTGTTTACGCTGGCCATGCTTGCGATTTACCGGTTGGGCGGGCATCTTCCCACTCCCGGCATCAACTTTCTTAAGCTGGAAGACGCCTTCAATCGGAATGGCGGCTCGCTGCTCGGCTTCGCCGATCTGATGTCCGGCGGCAACCTGCGCCGCATGACCATCTTTGCTCTCGGCATCATGCCCTACATCACGGCATCGATTATTTTGCAGCTGTTGACCGTCGTCTACGAACCTCTGGCCAAGCTGCAAAAAGAGGGTGAACTCGGACGCAAGAAGATTACGCAGTGGACTCGCTACATCACCGTCATTCTCAGCGCGATTCAGTCGTTCGGCATTGCCATCGGCCTCGAGAAAGCTGGAGATTTCGTGCTTCACCCCGGCTGGAGTTTCCGCCTGATGACCATGCTGACGCTGACCACGGGCAGCGCCTTCATCATGTGGCTGGGCGAGCAAATTACCGACCGCGGCATCGGCAACGGCATGTCGCTGCTGATTTTTGCCGGCATCGTTGTCGGCCTTCCACGCGGCGTGCAGGATCTTCTAGAAAAAGCAAAGAACGGGACCTGGGGAGCTATCACGCCGGTGCTGATGGCCGGCTTGGTCGTGTTCATGATCGCGGTAGTGGCGTTCATCGTTTACGTCGAACGCTGCGAGCGCCGCATCCCGGTGCAATATGCCAAACGGGTGGTGGGTCGCAAAGTGATGGGCGGGCAGTCCACGCATCTGCCCTTGCGTGTGAACGCCGGCGGCGTGATGCCGGTGATCTTCGCTTCGTCAATTCTCAGTTTGCCGCAGACCGTCGGTTATGGTCTGAAGAACAGCCGCTACTTCGGCGACCTGATTCGCCTGCTCGGTTGGGGCGAGCCGCTCTATACGGTGTTGTATGCGGTGGGGATCATTTTCTTTGCGTACTTCTATGTCTCGATCGTCTTCAACCCCAGCGAGGTTGCCGACAACATGCGGAAGTATGGCGGCTTCATTCCCGGGATTCGTCCGGGCAAGCGCACTGCCGATTACATCAATGAAGTTTTGACTCGAATCACGCTGGTGGGTGCGCTCTACCTGATCATCATCTCGTTCATTCCCGAGTGGATGATCACCGGCATTCACCTGAACCACCTGCCGTTCTGGTTGGGAGGCACGCTGTTTGAGCGGCTTCCGGTCTGGGTGACGAACGGCTTGGGAGTGAATTTTTATTTTGGCGGCACATCGCTGCTGATTGTGGTTGGCGTAGCCATGGATACGGTGACGCAAGTGGAGGCGCAGTTGATCATGCGCCACTACGACGGCTTCACACCGCGCAGCGGACGCATTCGTGGACGCAGAAACTGGTCGTAAGCAGGATTTAGTAATTGGATAATCGGGTAATTTGAAACGCGGTGGAAGGTTCTTCAAATTACAAAGTTACCCGATTACGCAATTACAAATTTGTACTGGGGTTGCTGCACCTGGCCCGGCGTTGTGGGACGCTAGCCGGGAACACTGTTCGGGAGGCTTTGGCCAACTCGATGGCGCAGGAAACCTCACGCGACGTAGGTCCGGTGGTATTGCTTGGCCCGCCGGGCGCTGGCAAGGGTACACAGGCTAAGCGGATCATGGAGCGGTACCAGATTCCGCAGATCTCCACTGGCGATCTTCTGCGGTACAACGTGGCGCAAGGCACGGAACTCGGCGTGGCTGCCAAGGCAGTGATGGCGCGCGGCGAACTGGTTCCCGACGATCTGGTTTGTGAAATGGTCCGGCTTCGGTTGCAGCAGCCGGATTGCAAACGCGGTTATATTCTGGACGGGTTTCCGCGAACCGCCGCTCAGGCCAAATGGCTGGATGCGTTGCTGGGGAACAAGCTCTTTGAAAATTCGCGGCCGACTTGTACCTGGCCAATTGTGATCCGGCTGGAGGTAGACTATAATCAGTTGTTGCTCCGGATTACTGGACGCCGTTCGTGTCCCACCTGTGGACGGATCTATAACGTCCACTTCCAGTCGCCCCGTCTAGATGAATTTTGCGATATTGACGGGACGAAGCTGGTGACCCGCAATGACGACCGGTTGGAAGTAATTCAGCCCCGCTTGGCGGCCTACCAGGAGCAGACTACCCCGGTTGCGGATTATTACCAGCGCACAGGTCGGTTGATTTCAATCGACGGCGACCGGCCAGTGGATGAAGTCACAGAGCAGATTTTAAGAATTCTTGAGGAACGTTACGTGTAGCGTTTTCTTGATAAAGCATGGCGATTGTGTGCAAGTCGGCGGCGGAGATTGAAAGGATGCGGCAGAGCGGCCGCATCGTTCGCCAGGTTCTCGATCATGTCCGCACGCTGGTGGCGCCCGGCGTGACCACGATGGATCTGGAGCGGGCCGCCGAAAAGAAGATCGCAGAGCTTGGAGCCAAGCCCGCGTTTAAGGGATATTACGATTATCCCTGCGTGCTGTGCACGTCGGTAAACGAAGAGATTGTGCACGGAATTCCTTCGGAGAAGCGAACGCTGAAAGAAGGCGATATCGTTTCGATCGATTGCGGTGTAGTGCTCGACGGTTATTACGGCGATGCGGCGATTACAGTGCCGGTAAGCGATTCGGTAAAGCCGGAGTTGCGCAAGTTGCTGACCGTGACCGAGGAATCGCTTTATCGCGGAATTGAACAGGCCCGCATCGGAAATTCCGTCGGCGATGTGGGAGCGGCAGTGCAGGAGTACGTGGAAGCGGCCGGGTTCAGCGTGGTCCGCGAATTTGTAGGCCATGGCATTGGAACCAAACTGCACGAAGAGCCGCAGGTGCCGAACTACGGCGCGAAAGGCCACGGCGCGAAGTTGCGCGAAGGCATGGTGCTCGCTATTGAGCCCATGGTGAACTTCGGCAAGCCGGAGACGAGAGTGCTCGGCGATAAGTGGACCGCGGTCACTGCTGACGGAAGTTTCAGCGCGCACTTTGAGCATTGTGTCGCCGTGACGAAAGACGGTCCGGTAATTTTGACGGAGTAGAGGCGTTTAGCGGGCGTGAGCGAAGCGGAAGCCCGCTGCCGAAATCCTGAGCGGAGCCAAGATCTCCAGCTCGGCAAATAAGGAGTCAATGAGTAAAGAAGACGCGATTGAAGTGATGGCCGTGGTCCTGGAACCGCTGCCCAATGCCATGTTTAAGGTGGAACTGGAGAATAAGCACCAGGTGCTCGCACATGTCTCCGGTAAGATGCGCAAGAATTTCATTCGCATCCTGCCGGGCGACAAAGTGGCCGTCGAGCTTTCGCCCTACGACCTGAATCGCGGAAGAATTGTTTATCGCTATAAGTGAGACAAGATTTTGGAGTTTGCTGATAGCAGAAAGCTGACAGCTGAAAGCCGGTTTTATGAAAGTACGAGCATCGGTAAAGAAAATCTGTGACAAGTGCAAGGTCATCCACCGCAAGGGTGTAGTGCGGGTGATCTGCGTCAACACGAAACACAAGCAGCGCCAGGGGTAGGAGCTTCTGGCTCCTGGCTTCTAGCCACTAGCAGAACGCTGACTTGCTAGGAGCTAGCAGCTAGAAGCTGAAGAGCCGGAAAGCTGTCGGAGGAATACAGAATTTATGGCACGTATCGCAGGCGTCGATTTACCGCGCCAGAAGCACATCAACATCGCACTGACCTACATCTATGGCATCGGGCATCCTCGCGCCGGAACGATTCTCGACGAGGCCAAAGTCGATCCCATGAAGAAGGTGCAGGACCTGAGCGAAGAAGAAGTCAACCGCATCCGCACCGTGATCGAAGAGCAAGGTCTGGTGGAAGGCGATCTGCGGAAAGAAGTTTCGATGAACATCAAGCGTCTCATCGAAATCGGCTCCTATCGCGGATTCCGCCACCGCCGCAACCTTCCGGTACGCGGACAGCGTACGCATACCAACGCCCGCACCCGCAAAGGCCCGCGTAAAGGCACGGTCGCGCAAAAGAAAAAAGCGACGGCGAAGACTTAAGATCGGCTTCTGGCTTCTAGCTCCTGGCTAGAAGCTAAGAGCTAGGAGCTAAGAGCTATATGGCAAAACCAGCAGCAGCGGGCGGCGCAGCCGCACCGGAGAAAAAAGGCAAGAAAAAGACGTTCAAGAAGAAGGAGCGCAAGCACGTTCCGCATGGCTTGTGCTACGTGCAGGCTTCCTTCAACAACACGATCGTGACCATCACCGACATGAACGGCAACGTTCTGTCGTGGAAGAGTTCTGGATCGCTCGGATTCCGCGGATCGCGCAAAGGCACTCCGTTCGCCGCGCAGCAGGCCGCCTCGAACGCGGCCAATATGGCGCGCGATCACGGTGTCCGCAGCGTCGATGTACGCGTCAGTGGCCCAGGTTCTGGCCGCGAGTCGGCAGTCCGCGCGCTGGCATCTTCCGGAATTGAAGTGCGTTCGATTCGCGACGTGACGCCCATCCCGCACAACGGATGCCGTCCGCCGAAGCGAAGAAGAGTCTAGTGAACCAGCTTCTAGCTCCTATGCTGCTAGCTAAACCGAATGGGTTTTGCTAGTGGCTAGCAGCCAGGAGCTAGAAGCTGATTTTCGTCCGGGACGAAGGGTGAAGCCAAACCTGTAAACCGGTCATCTAAAAGGAGAACAACTTGGCCCGTTATACCGATGCAGTTTGCCGTCTATGCCGCCGCGAGGGCATGAAGCTTTTCCTCAAAGGCTCAAAGTGTTTCAGCGATAAGTGCCCCATCGAGAAGCGCAACTTCGCTCCCGGACAACATGGGAAGGACCGTAAGGCCAAAATCGTTGGTTACGGTCTGCAGTTGCGTGAGAAGCAGAAAGCCAAGCGTATTTACTTCACGCTGGAAGGCCAGTTCCGCAACTACTTCGAAAAAGCTGCGCGAACGCAGGGCGTGACCGGCGAATTGCTTTTGCAGCAACTCGAGCGGCGTCTCGATAACGTTGTTTTCCGTTTGGGCTTCGCGCAGTCGCGGCGCCAGGCGCGGCAGCTGGTTCGCCATGGGCACGTTGCGGTCAACAATCGCAAAGTGAACATTCCTTCTTACCAGGTGAGCGCGGGCGAAGAAATTGCCATTCGCGAAAAGAGCAAGAAGCTTGTGATCCTGGAAATGGCCAAGGAATTCGCCAGCCATGGCACGCAGCCCAACTGGCTGGAAGTAAATCGCGACGCTTACACGGCGAAAGTGCTTTCGTTGCCCAAGCGCGAAGATATTCAGTTGCCGGTCAATGAGCAGCTGATCGTTGAACTTTACAGTAAGTAGGAAGAATTGGGCGATCTGGCCATCGGTCATTGCGGTGATTTAAAAATTACCTGATCACCCGATCGCACAATCGCCCGATGGTTTTGGTCCTTTACATTTCGAGCCAGATCAGCCTTTCCCGGCATTGACCTGAGTTGGACCACTCAGCGAGCCAGGATTGAGCCAAACGGCCGAAGGAGAAACAAATGCTTTGGAAGGGTTTTCAGAAACCGAAACGTCTCGCAGTCGATACCTCCACCCTCACCGATAAATACGGAATTTTCTGGGCGCAGCCTTTTGAGCGCGGCTTCGGCACCACCGTGGGCAACGCCCTGCGGCGCGTGCTGCTGAGTTCAATTGAAGGCGCGGCCGTTACCGCCGTGAAGATGGAAGGCGTTCTGCACGAATTTCAATCGATCCCCGGAGTGGTGGAAGACGCGACCGACATCATCCTCAACTTGAAGCAGATTCCGTTCAAACTTGCCGGAGATGCGCCGAAGGCGATTTACCTGCGCGCTGATCAGCCGGGCGTAGTCACCAGCGGCATGATTGAAGCCGATGGCGATGTCGAAGTTCTCGACAAAGACGTCTACATCGCGACGGTCAGCGAAGGCGGCAAGCTCGATATGGAAATGCGCCTGAAGCGCGGCCGCGGCTATACTTCCGCCGACAAGAATTTCGATGAGGATCTCGGCATCGGATTCATTCCCATCGACTCTGTGCACTCGCCGGTGCGCAAGTGCAACTACACCGTGGAAGCCGCGCGTCTTGGCCAGATTACTGATTACGACAAGCTGACTCTCGAAGTCTGGACGAATGGCTCAATCACTCCGGCCGACGCGATCGGCCTCTCGGCGAAGCTGATGAAGGACCACATGAACATCTTCATCAACTTCGAAGAGGAAATCGAAACCGGCACATCTGCTTCGGATGACCGCAAGCCTGAGATTCATAACGAGAACCTGAACCGCTCCGTTGAGGAACTCGAGCTTTCGGTGCGCAGCTACAATTGCCTGAAGAACGCGAACATTCAGACCATCGGCGAACTCGTGCAAAAGACCGAAAGCGAAATGCTCAAGACCAAGAACTTCGGCCGCAAGTCTCTGAACGAGATCAAAGAGATTCTCTCTACGATGGGTCTCAGCCTGGGCATGAAAATCGACGAGCACGGCAACGCCGTCCCCGGTCCCACTTCGAATATGGTGCTGCCGGCTTCGGCTTATGGGCCGGACGATCAGCT
>DATNMU010000039.1:0-42433 GCA_035602195.1 Candidatus Acidiferrum sp. | reverse complement strand
AGTTCGGCGTCACCGGATACAAAACTCCGCAGTGCTCCGCCTGCTTCATCAACTCGGTCAAAGATTCGCTCGACTCGATTCTCACTCTCGCGAAAACCGAAGGCATGCTCTTCAAGTGGGGCAGCGGCACCGGAACAAATCTTTCTCCGCTGCGTTCGCAAACTGAAGGTCTCAGCGGCGGAGGCACCGCCAGCGGTCCGCTCAGCTTCATGAAAGGCTTCGACGCCTTTGCCGGAGTAATTAAATCCGGAGGCAAAACTCGTCGCGCCGCGAAAATGGTCATCCTCAACGTCGACCATCCCGACATCATCGACTTCATCGAGTGCAAACAAAAAGAAGAAGCCAAAGCCCACGCCCTCGTCGCCATGGGTTACGACGGATCGCATCCCGATTCCGACGCCTACTCTTCCATCTTCTTCCAGAACGCCAACAACTCCGTTCGCGTCACCGACGACTTCATGTACGCCGTTGTCCGCGACACCGACTTCTCCACAAAATCCGTGCGCGACGGCGTAGTCGTAACAACTTACAAAGCCAAAGACTTGATGCGAAAAATTTCCGAGGCCACCTGGCACTGCGGTGATCCCGGCATGCAATACGACACCACCACCAATCGCTGGCACACTTCAAAAAACACTGCACGCATCAACGCCAGCAATCCTTGCAGCGAATACATGTTCCTCGACGATTCCGCCTGCAACCTCGCGAGCCTAAATCTCCTGAAGTTCGCACCCAACGGCACTTTCGACGTCGAAGCCTATCGTCACGCAGTCGATGTTCTGATCACTGCGCAGGAAATTCTCGTCGACAACGCCGGATACCCAACAGAAATGATCATGCGCAACTCGCATGACTATCGTCCGCTCGGCCTCGGTTACGCCAATCTCGGCGCACTATTAATGGCCGCTGGTTTGCCCTACGACTCCGACTCTGGCCGCGACTACGCCGCCTGCGTCACCGCCATCATGTGCGGCGAAGCCTATCTGCAATCGAGCCGCATCGCCGAACAATGCCCCCCACTCACTCCCGCCACCGATACTGTCGCAACCCGCCTCGGCGTCACCGAAGCAGCAAACATGCCCGGCGGAGCCTGCCCCGGCTGGTACATCAACCGCGAACCATTCTTAGACGTAATCCGCATGCACCGCGCCAGCGTCAACAATATCAACAAAAACAACGTCCCCACCGCACTCTACGAATCCAGCAAACAATGCTGGGACGAAGCTCTGGTCCACGGCGAAAAACACGGCTACAGAAATTCCCAAGTCACAGTTTTAGCCCCCACCGGCACCATCGGCTTCATGATGGACTGTGACACAACCGGCGTGGAGCCGGATTTGGCGCTGGTGAAGTACAAGAAGCTTGTTGGTGGAGGGATGATTAAGATTGTGAATCAGACGGTGCCGACGGCGTTGTTCAAGCTGGGGTACGATCACGATCAGGCGAATGCGATCGTTAGTTATATCGATGCGACGGGGACCATCGAAGGGGCGCCGGCGGTTAAGGATGATCATCTTGCGGTGTTTGATTGTTCGTTCAAGCCGGCGAAGGGGACACGGTCGATTGCTTACATGGGACACTTGCGGATGATGGCGGCGACGCAGCCGTTTATCTCCGGAGCTATATCGAAGACGGTCAATCTTCCCGAGAACGCTTCTGTCGAAGACATCATGGAGGCTTATCTGCAGGCGTGGAAGCTGGGGCTGAAGGCGGTCGCGGTTTATCGCGACGGGTGCAAAAAATCGCAGCCGTTGTCTGCGGCGGGAACGAAGACTGCGAATTCCTCTAAAGATGACCCGCGGCCGGGGGCGACCCCGCCACACGAAGAAGATAATCTCAACGCGCCTCCGCGCGCGGTGCGGCACAAGTTGCAGGAAGAGCGCGCCTCGATCACGCACAAGTTCAACATCGGAGGGCACGAGGGCTACATCACCGTCGGGCTTTATCCCAACGGAGATCCCGGCGAACTTTTCATCACCATGGCGAAAGAAGGATCGACGGTCAGCGGTCTGATGGATAGTTTTGCTCTCGCGGTTTCGATCGCGCTGCAACACGGCGTGCCGCTGAAATTATTCTGCGAAAAATTTGCGCACACGCGCTTCGAGCCCAGCGGCTGGACCAGCAATCCCGACATCGGCTTCGCCAAGTCGATTATGGATTACATCTTCCGCTGGCTGCAGTTGCGGTTTTTGACTGGACAGCAGGGAATGCTGTTCGAGAATCTGCGGCTGCGCAGCGCACCGAGCGTGGAACAGGATGCGGCGTCCGCGATCCGGCGTCCGGAGGGCGGAAGCCGAGAGCCGGGAAGCGGTCCGGTTCACGCGGCCGACGCGCTGGCCGGCATCATCGACCTGGGCGACGCTCCCAGTTGCAGCTTCTGCGGCAGCATCATGACGCGGAATGGTTCGTGCTATCGGTGTGGGAGTTGCGGGAGCACGAGCGGGTGCAGCTAAAAAGAAGTTTGTCATTCCGACCGAGCGAGCGCGCGCGTTCTTTGCGCGACCGAGGAATCTGCTGTTGACGTGTTTTGAAAGGGCATGGCTTCAGCCATGCCAAGGGCCGAACCTATCTCGACGGCTTCTGAGGTCGAACTAAAAATACTTGAACGTACTGTGAGGGGGGACACGGCACGCCGTGTCCCCTTTTTTGTACCTGGGGGAGATATGGAAAGATCAGTGCGGTGTTTGTTGGCTTGGATGAACGAAGGCGAGGCTATAAATGCATTGCTCGGGCGTCTTCCGGGGTTGGGAGAAGACGTGCAAACGCAGAGAGCGACATGGGAGGCCGCGCGCGATGCAAATAATGCACGTCCTGCTTTTCGTCCGCCGACAGCCGTCTTTGAAGAACTGCCTCCAGAACTGAGAGCAGCAGGCGCCGCTTTTAGTCAGCGACCTGATGCTATTGCTGCGTTTCAAAGCATGGAGTGGAGCGTCGGAATGGCCGATCTGCATGAAGTCCTGAGCTTTCAGAGGATCGTCGCGGAGGAGCAATCGATGGAGCGAGTCGATGCCGCGATCCGACCAGATGACCTCGGAAGTATCTTTTCTTTCTGCCTGCCGGACCCGGTCGGCCGCGAGAGTCTTCCGGGGACGGTCGATGCCGACCAAAAAGGGATCACCTTCAGCTCTCTGAATCCAAATCTCCGGGTCGGCGGGATGGGCGGCTCCGAAATCGATGTCGCTATAGTGCCTGGACAGCCAGCAACGAGGCAGAACTTCATCGGTTTCGCGATTAACTTCGGGAGTCCGTTCGTGCAGGTTGCAGAATATAACGGAAGGTGGTTCGTGAGAGACGGCTACCACCGATGTTTCGGCCTGCTACGACGGGGAATAAGTAAAGTCCCCTGCGTCTCGGTTAGGCCGCGAAGTTTCGCCGAACTCGGCGCAATGGCTCCGGGTTTCTTCCCCTACGAAGTGCTATTCAGTGATCGCCCGCCTTACCTCCGAGACTTCCTTGACGACTCGGTCGCCTTTACAACAAAACAGGCAGCACACCGCAAGGTTGTACGACTCAGGGCCGAGGAATTCATTGTTGCCGTCTGAGGATAGCAACAAGGTTCACCTCTTGGCACGGCTGAAGCCGCACCTTACCAAATTTGCTAGTCGCTGGCGAAGGCGAGGCGTGCTGCGGGGTTCAGTGCGTCGAGCGCAGTCTCGATCTCTTCGTTGATTTCCGATTCTTCGACTCTGCTTTCCAGGATGATTGGAGCGTCTGCGGGCAGCAGGTGGGAGACTTTCTGGAAGGCGAGAATCGATTCCAGGCTTATAGGGTCGTGCTTGCTTTGAGTGTTCACTTCGCTGACATGAAGCTGTTTGATCCTGTCGCGAAAGCGCTGCAGGATTGCCCAAGCTTCGCTCATGGTGGGATCGACCTGGCGGGCGTGACCGATGTCGAAGCATAGGGACGCATTCGGCAGTATGTCGAAGAACTTGGCGAGGTCGGTTGCCGTTTGTCCGATGGGCTTGCGCTTGTCCATGTTTTCGATACAAAGACTATCTCCGAGGCAGGCCCAGTTCGACGGAGTGTGCATGGCATCGGGATGCACGATGATTGGCCAGTTGCGCGCTGCGACTCGCTGAAGAAGTTTTAACGCAGCGGGCTCGTAGGATTGTTCCATAGCACTTGGGGCGTGAAACGAGATGTATTGGAAGCGGCTCAGGTCTATCTGATCTAATTCCTGCACCAGCGGGGCGAGTTCGTCTTGACGTAGCGCAGACAATTCGATTGCGTTGACCTTCTTATCAGACAACATTTTGAGGGCCAGGCGGAAGTCGCCTCTCGCTAGCGCCCCGGTCGAGAATCCGATGCATTTCATTTAGAAAACTCCGTACTCTCTTGTGAGCCGCGCAATCTGTCGGTTTTCGAAAAAGATGTCGTCGAGCGCGCCCTTAAAGGTTTCGCTGATTTCTCTTATCTGCTGGAACGTCCGGTCCTTCTCTGAGTCTTCCGATCGAAGCTGATCAAGGGCCTTGCGAGAGGTTTCTTCATTCAGAACCCCCAGGAACTTCGCATACGAATCGAACAACTCATGGGCGACCGAATCGGGGATATTGTAGCGTTTGATGAAACTCTCCAAGACTTCCAGAGGCGTCATTCGCACATAATCCCTGATGTGATTTCCAAGCTGGAACCTTACATCATTTGTATCGGTGGAAATCTTATTTTGTAGATCTGAATCCAGTCTTGCGCTGAAGCAAATCAAAAGTCCGGAAGCGAAAATCAATTTTCGAGACATCCGGAGCTTGGCGTTGCGCAAGCCCCATCCTTTGCCAGCCCGGTCTCGCTGTTTGCTGGCGAAGTCAACCGCCATGGTCCTCCAGAAGCGAACAATGTCGTTTAAGAGGAATCGAGGCACCCGGCCCAGATTTATTTATGAGACTTGTGGCGGCGCGGCTGAAGCCGCGCCCTTTCAAGGCCAAGTCGGAGGGCGCGATGGAAGTCGTGGTGCCTGCCCGGTGGTGGCGATGGCGGAACAGCAGGTTTCTCCACTCGCCGTCGCTGACGCTCCGGAGTCGGTCGAAATGACAAGGGTTTGGGGGATAGCGGTATCACGGCGCTGAAGCGCCGTTCTTCCAGGGTGGTCCAGACAACGGTAGTCCAGACATTTGTGCGGTTGTTTGGAGCGCGGCCGAGTCGTGCCATCCGCTAAAAGCGGACTGTGTTCATTCCACTTCCGGCTTCCCGGCACTGCCGTGCCGGGCTTTCACATGCCGCCCCTTCGGGGCTGGGTTCCGGCATTTCGGCTCCTAGTCGCAGCGCTGGAAGCGCTGCGCCACCGAAATCAGTGGGTGCGGGTCAAAACGTGGGTTATGGCGGAATCTTGTCAATAGGGAGAAGTGACGCGATTCGGTCTACGGCGAGGGAAACAAGGGGAATATAAATGTTGGGTTGGTGTCACATTTGCCCTGTTCGAATTGGTATCCTAGAAGTATAGGGTAAAAATTTAGAAAAGAAGGCGCGGCCTATGGGTCGCGCCTTTTGTTTTGGCCGAGAAGGCTCACGGGCGGTCCGGGCTTGTGGGGAAGTAGGGATGCTTCGACTCCGGAATGAGTATCGCTTCGCGATGCTCATTCCTGCGCTCAGCATGACAACAACGGCGCGGCCTACGGGTCGCGCTTTTTGTTTGGGCGGGTCACGATTATTTCGGCAGATGGGAGATTGAGAGGATTCAGGGATGAAGTCGTGGGAGCGATTCGGGACCTATAAGGAACGTGGCGAGTGGGTGGAGTTGCAGTTTATGGCGCAGGCAGCGCGCCGGAGGTTCGCGGTGTGCAAGCCCTGGGGAGAAACGCGGGCCTACGATGTGGGAATCGAACATGAGCAGAACTTTCTGCGAGTGCAGGTGAAGTCCAGCACATACCGGCGTGGTGACGGCTATTGCTGTCAACTGCTGCCCAACCACGGGAAGAAGCAAGACTACAGTTTGGAACAAATTGACCTGTTCGCCGCGTACGTTATTCCGGTCGGGGCGTGGTATCTGATCCCAGCATCGCTGGTGCTAGGGGTGCGGCGAATTACCTGCGTCATGCTAAGCCCGGTCGTGCCGCCGACCAAGAAGAAGAGCTACTGTTACGAGTGTTACAAGGAGGCGTGGAGTCTGCTGAGGAAGACTCGGCGCGGGTTGGGGGAGTGCGGGCAGAAGTAGGAGTGGTTGGGCTGGCTACCTTGGGGGCTGAAGCCCCCAGTGGTGCGGGGCGCATACCGCAGCGCTGAAACGCTGCGCAAGGAAAATATCATGGTGGATTGATTCAACTTTGAGGGCGCTCGCTGCGCTCGCTTGGACAGCCGAGGCGGCTGTCCCCACATGGCTTTTCTATCCTTCCACAATGCTTTTCTATCCTCCGCATCGCCTATCGATCCCTACATGGTCTATCTATCCTCCACAATCAATTAGGCCGGCATGTTGGATGGCTTGCGGGGTCGCGAGGCGAAGGTGGTCATCAGCGATAGCAGCGTGATCAACGAGATTATTCCCAGCGAGATGACGCAGTAGATGCACCAGACGCCGAGAATGTGCGCTTCGACGTGGGCCAGGTACAGGGAGAATGCGAGGCCGGCGAGAGCTACTACGAGCACTAAGCGGTATGCACGGCGCCAAGCGAGTGCGGCCATCAAGAGATATCCGGCGATGCCGAGGGCGGCGACGGGAATGCCGGCGAGCATGGCGTAGGGGCTGTGATTGACGATGCCGCAGTCCCAGCGCTCGTTGATGCTGCAGGGCGAGTCGCCTTCGGTGCGATAGTGCTCGCGCAGGGCGAGGGCGGAGACGACGATGCCGAGAGTGGCGAGGAGGATCAGGATGTATCGCATGTGTGCTTCCTCTGGGGAATTGTTGATTGCTGATTGTTGATTGCTGATTAAACTCGGAGTCTCCACTTTTCAATCAACAATCAACAATTGGCAATCAGCAATTCTTATTTGTCGCGCTCAACTTGAGGAGTGCGAGGCGGCGGCGATGTCTTCGAGCACGTCGGAGGGCTGCCAATCGGCGCCGGGATACCACTTGAAAATCTTGCCGTCGGGAGAGATGACGGCGGTGCTGAGCGAGTGAGTGATCAGTCCGCCTTCTTCCTTGTAGGTCAGCGCGAAATAATCAGCGACTTGCGACAACTCGGCGGACGGGATGGCGGAGAACTCCCAATGAGCGAAGCCTGGATCTTGATTCTTGCCGCCGGCGGGCGAGATAGCGTAGGCGCGCAAAACTTTGGGCGTGTCATGAGCGGGATCGAAGCTGATGCTGAGCAGATGCGTTTTGCCGTAGCGCGCGGAGTTGGCGCGGAGCTGGCGGTCGATGGCGGAAAACTGGTGGCTGATGCGCGGACAGAAGTCGGGGAAGGGACAACGGGTGTAGATCATGGTCAGGAGCAGAGTCTGGCCGCGGTATTGGTGCAGCGAAATCTGCTTGCCGTCCTGATTGATGAGTTTGAAATCGGGAACTTCTTCGCCGGGAGTTGGAATGTGCAAGGACGTGGCGGGCTTGTCCGCGGGAGGCTTGGAATGGCCGGTGACTTGAACATTTTCCAACCAGTATTTTTCGCCGGTGACAACAACATCGGCGGAAATGGAATCGCCGGGCTGCAGTTGGTCGAGAGCCGTGGCTGGCTTGAGGGGATAGGACATCACCATTTTGTCCATGAATCCGGCTACAGGTTCGTTGTCGATGTTGGCGGTTCCGGCGTTCTTGTCGATCGAAACAACCGTGCCCTCGAGAGCATAGCGTTTGACGCCGGATTGAGAGTTCGTGGCGCCGGGCTGCGACTTTCCCCGGTTGCAGGCGGGAATGAAAGCGAGCAGGGCGCACAGGCAGAGCGGCGCGAGAGTGGTCGAAAGAAACCTGGAATGGCTAGTCATATAAAGTTTTAGTCTCCTCTATTATCTCCGATCAAACGGCACTGGATGTCTTTTTGGCGTCAATAGTGAAAGCGGTAGCGAAGTTCGACGTAAATCTCGCGGGGATTGTTCCAATGGAAGCCGCCGAAAGTCACGCTGTTATCAAGTTCGACGCGGCGATTGGCGACGTTGACGGCATTGAGCGACGCGGAAAAGTGTTCGCCGAAATCTTTGCCGAGAGAAAGATCGAAACTGGTGTGTTGTGGCAGATAAGCGCCGGGATAAGGCTGACCGGGAAATGCATTGGTGAATCCGGAGCCGTAATAAACATTAGTGGAAGCGTAGGCGTGCCAGGGAAGAGTGACGTCGCCGCCGACGTTGAGGGTGTTTCGCTGATCGTGGTCGAGCGGGCCGAAGGGGAGGAAGGAAAAATTCGTGAGGCCGCCGGTGATGGCGCCGCCGGCCTCGGCGATCTGATTGGAATAGGCGAGGTGTATCTGGGCGCGATGGGCGATGCGCGGCGAGCGCAGGGTGGCCTCCCATCCGCGGATGACGGCATGGGCAATGGTGACTGGGAAAAAAAGATTCGACTCGCCGATGTTGTTGTGGTCGAAGAAATTCACGACGTTGGTACGGAAATTGTCTACATCGAAGGTCCAACCGCGGAAGGGAATGGTGACGCCGAACTGGTGCTCTTCGTCGCGTTCGCCATTGAGCTTGATGAATCCTAGATTGTTCGTGTTGGCGAGTTGCAGCAGAGGGCCGGATGCGGTGATCAACGGTGGGGCCTGATAGTAGTGACCGTAGAAAGCGCGGAATGTCCAGCTAAGTCGGGGGATGTTGAGGGCGGCGCCGAAGCGTGGGCTGATGGCGCTCTCGGAGACTCCGCCAGAGAAATGGGTGGGGCGCATTCCGGCGCTGAGCGTTAACCAGGGGACGGGCTTGAATTTGTCGTCGATGAAGAAGGCTTCGAGGCTGCCAGAGGGCTGCTCGACGTCGGTAAATGGAGATCCGCCTCCGTTGTTGAAAATCGCGCCGAAAAGCTCGTTGTCGCGCTGATAAAAGTTGTACGTGCCGACTTGCAGATCATTTTTTGCGAAGGTTGCGCTGAAACTGATTTGGCCGCCCGCGTAGGATGAGGTGCGATTCTGGGTGGTGGCGATGGGAAGGTCGTCAGGCGAGCTGGCGTAATCCGCTGTGTTGCGATGAAAAAAAGGCGAGAATGTGAGCAGAAGTTTGGAATTGAAGGTGTGGACCCAGGAGAAATTTACGAGGGCATCGGATTCGTGGTCTCCGTCGCGCAGGTTGAGGCTTGGGTATTGGGCTTGAAATCCGTTGCCGGCGATGGGAGCGTTTTCGATGTCGTTGGGAAAAGGGTCGTAGGGAATCTGATAGTAGTCCTTGCGGAGCGAAGCGACGAGGCGCAGTTGGTCGGATGGATCGAGATTGAAGATGAGTGAGGTGAAACCGCCGTAACCATTTTCAGCGTCATGAACCACTTGCGGGACGGGAGTCTGTATCCCCAGATTGCTGCGGTTGGCGTTGAGGCTGGCGTAATAGGCGAAGCGTTCGGTGTGGTCGCCAAAACTGAGGGCGTCATTGGTCTGGTAAAAGTTGCCGGCGCTGAGGACGAGTTCAGCTTCGCGATTACGTTCGAATCCGGTACGGGGGACCACGTTGAAGACGCCGTAGGTGCGATCGCCGAACTCAGCGCCGTAGCTTCCGCGATTGACCTCGAGATAGTCGATATCTTTGGGGTCGAATTGCGGGCCCAGGTTCGAAGAGATGTTGGTGTTGGGCACGGGGACGCCATCAATGAGCCAACTGGCTTGGTGGCCGCCGCGGATGTGGAGTTGGTCGTGGGTGAAGTAGGCGCCGGGAACGTAGTCGGTGATCATGGCGAGGCTGTTGGTGCGGTCAGCGCCGGGAGTATGTTCGACATCGAGGCGGCTGACCAGGGTGATGGGAGTGGCGGAATCGGTGGGAGCGGCTTCGGGCGATCCCGAGACGTTGACGGTTTCTTTGTTGGTGGCGACGCTTAACGAAAAGTGCAGGACGGGCTGCGAGCTGGAGTTGACCGTTACGGTCTGCGTCGCCTGATTGAAAGTGGGCGCGACGACCGTCACCGTGTATTCGCCGAGAGCGACGCCGTTGAAGATGAATTGGCCGGTGGCATCGGTAGTCACACTGGCGGACCAATCCGAAGTTTTCGAGTGCAACATCACCATGGTGTTTTCCACGGGACGATGCTGAGGATCGTGGACGATGCCGCGGACCGAGCCCAAGATGGAGGCGAACGCGGCGAGAGGCAGCAGCGTTAGTACGACGAAGTGGATGAAGCGCATTGAATCTCCGATGAAGGTAGTTCCCGTTCACGCACCGCAGGGGCTAAAGCCCCTCAGTTATGAGAGATATTGATCACAGCGCTGAAGCGCTGCGCCACCCAAAAGCGCCGCGCCAGCCAAAAGCTTCCTGAGTTTTGGGCGATCTGGGCCAAGGGACGGGCTCATGAGCGTTTGCTTCCCACGGTTCATGCGGGTTCTTGAAAACGATCAACTCGGGGGATTTGGCTCAGGCGAGGGGAAAATGTGGCGGGGCGCGAGTGGATTGGAAACGGGGGTGATGAGAGTCCTGAAAAGCGGTAATTGACTGGCCGAGGTAGCCCTCAACGGTCTGGGTCCACGAAGTTCCGGCTGCGGGCGTGTGAGCCCACCGAATTGTGATTACGGCATGGCCGCAGCGGTTAGAGCAGCAGCCGGCATCGCGAATCGCAGGCTGTTCTGTTTCCGAGCTTAGGGAATCGTGGCAGTGGTGAACTGACTTGCGGACGCAGCAGGCATGGGGCGGGGTAGCTATGGCAGCTTGGGCAAGAGGGCCGAAATTGCCCACCAGTGCCGCTAACAAAAGAAATTTGGCGATCCAGCGATGCATGCAGGTCTTGAGTCCCAGAGCGTACCAGCTTACAGATGCCGAGAGCAACAACCAGGCTGCAGACAATCTTGCGGCGGTTTCAAGTGAGTCTGCTCGAACGATAAAGGATTCTCCAGCTGAAGCCGGATTATTTTTTGGAAGCGGCTGGCGGTACGACTGAAGTCGTACCCTGATACGAATCCCGTACTCGTCACGCTTTGCCGTGAATCTTTGCCCACCACCAGCGGACGCCGACGAAGAGAAAGCGCCAGTCCTGAAAGAATTCAGGAGGCTTGCCCTCGAAGGCATGGCCGATGAATTGGAAAATCCATCCAATGACAAACAGGGCGAGCGCATAGGGCCACAGACGATGGATGAAGATGCTGGCCAGAAAAAGTGGGATGGAGAGGAGAATCGTAGGTATGCCCAGCGTATGGCAGAGGCGGTTCACGGGGTGCTGGTGGCTGGTGGCGTATTGCGAGATCCACTGCTGGTTGCTGCGGTTGCCTAGCATGGCGGAAAGAATAATACATCGGAACGCGACTTCTTTGTAACGAAATGGCTCTTCTGGAGAAACCGCGCGGCAAAGCTGAAGCGTTTCTAATAATTTAAGCGAGGAACATTAAACTGCGGGAAACGCTGTTGTACCCTGTTAATCCACAACGCGCTGAACTAAACTATTGACAGGGGAGGATTAGCAGCTATGATGCCTATCCAAACCCATTCGGAAAACAAGCCGAATAAAAGGTGAAGGGGAAACGCAATGGCAGATAGAAAGCAGTTCTTTGGCGACATCACGCCCGATCCCGAGCTCGTAGAACTATTGAAAACGGCAGCCCAAACCACGGTGACCGAAGACGACCTTCGCGAACAGCGGATTAGCTTCGCATTTGGCAATGCTCCGGCAGACGCCAAGAACATCACCAAGGACAGCGTGCGGCATACATCCGAGCACATACGGTTAAAGTCGTAACATTTGGAATGGCCCGCGTGATTCGCGGGCCGCATCCGCTCCTATGTCCGTCCGGGAAAAAGACAATCCCGCCCTCTATACGAGGATCCAAGAACAAAATTTGCTGCGTCAATACGACCTGTTGTCGAACTGCGTAGAGATCGCGCTAGAAAAAGGCATTGAATCCTTCGACAAATACACACTGTGGGCCTTGAACTATGCTGCGGTCGCCAACATTGCCCAGTTGGGCGGACGATACCGCGAAGAACCAATTCTGGTCGGTAACCACATTCCCCCTCATTTCAAAGATGTCCCAGAGTTGATGGATCGCTTTTTCTCACTCGTTCACGAGAACTGGACACTGGTAGATCATCCCACGTGGCTTGCGGCTTATGTTCTGTGGAGGATGAACTGGATTCATCCTTTCGTAGAAGGCAATGGAAGAACAGCTAGGGCGGCTTGCTATTACCTGATTTGCCTGAAACATGGGAAGTTGCTTCCCGGAAAGAAAATAGTTCCCGAGCGCATTCGCGCGGATCGTGGGCCTTATTATGCAGCACTGCGCAGCGCAGATGAAGCCTGGAATGACGGCAAGCTCGATGTTTCGCAATTGGCTAAGTATTTGGAGGAACTTCTTAAGGGTCAACTGGCCGATAAATAATCTCTCCAAACTGAAACGCTCACGATTCCCGCCTACAGTTGAGGCACCTGCGGGCCGCGTGGTAGCATCCTAGGTTTTGGCGGGTGATGTTGGGCTGGCCTGTCTACTGCACTGTTCTTTATTCTGAATTCTGATTCTGGGCCTTCTCTTTTCCACTCCACGCCTGCGAAGGAGCCTACTCGTGAAAATTTATTCCGGAGAAAACATTCGTGATGTAGCGATTGTGGGGCATGGGCATGCCGGCAAGACTACGCTGTTGTCCGCCATGCTTTACACGGCGGGCGCGACGCCGCGGCTGGGGCGCGTGGACGATGGGTCGTCAACCACCGACTACGACGAGGAAGAAATTGCCCGGAAGATGTCGATTGCAGCTTCCGCGGCCTATGTGGAGTGGGGCAAGACGAAAATCAATGTGATTGATACGCCGGGGTTCAATATGTTTGTCCACGAGGCCAAGATGGTGCTGCCGGTAGTGGATGCGGCGATCGTGGTGGTCGACGGCGTGGCGGGCGTGGAAGTGGTGACGCAGCGGGTGTGGAACGATTGCGAGGAGTATAAGACTCCGCGGCTGATCGTGGTGAACCGCATGGATCGCGACCGGGCGAATGCGGAGCGGGTATTGGAGTCGCTGGTCAATTCTTTCGGGCGGAATGTGATTCCGATTGAGCTGCCCATCGGCAGCGAGAAGAGTTTGAGTGGCGTGGTCGACCTGGTGCGCATGAAGGCCTACACGTATGAGTTGGGCGGAAACGGAAAAGGGAAAGAGACGGAGATCCCGGCCAACATGCGCTCGCAGGTGCAGGAGGCCCACGAGCAACTGGTTGAGCTGGTGGCAGAGGGTGACGACAAGCTGATGGAAGAGTTCTTTGAAAAGGGAACGATTCCGGAGGAAGATCTAATTCCTGCGCTGCACAATGCGATTCGCGAGGACAAACTGTTCCCCGTTATTTTTAGCTCGGGACTGGGCAACGTGGGCGCCGACCGGGTGATGGATTTTATCGTCGATTACACGCCGGCACCTTCCGAGCATGAGTGGATACAAGGGGAGCCGACGTCTTCCGGGAACGGAGACGCGCCGAAGCGGCATGAGACGGACGCGGAGCCGGTGTCGGTATGTGTGTTCAAGACAGTCTCCGATGCATTTGCCGGACGGATTTCGTACTTCAAAGTTTTCTCGGGCGTGCTGAAGAATGAATCGACGCTGCAGAACTTCTCGCGCGGGTCGGCGGAGAAGCTTTCGCATATTTCGATCATGCAGGGAAAGACAGCGGTACCAGTCACAGAGCTGCATGCGGGCGATATTGGCGCGGTGGCGAAGTTGAAGGACACGCTCACTGGCGACACGCTGGGGGACAAAGCGGCGCCGATTCAGTATCCGCGGGTCAAGCTGCCGGAGCCGGCGATCACATTTGCGATCGAACCCAAGAGCCGCGCCGACGAAGATAAGCTGGGGCCGGGGATCCATAAGCTGATGGAAGAAGATGCCATGCTGCGATTCTTTAGGGACGCGCAGACGCAGGAGTTCCTGATCGCGGGAACGGGCCAGCAGCATATTGAAGTGGTGGTAGCGAAACTGAAGAAGCGCTATCACACGGAAGTGGTTTTGAAAGCGCCGAAGGTTCCGTATCGCGAAACCATACGCGGCAAGGCGGACGTTCAGGGACGGCACAAAAAGCAGACCGGTGGGCACGGGCAGTATGGCGATTGCAAAATCAAAATGGAGCCGATGCCGCGCGGCGGGCAGTTTGAGTTCGTAAACGACATTTTCGGCGGCGCAATTCCGAAGAACTATATCCCGGCCATTGAAAAGGGAATCAAGGACGCGGCGGGACGCGGATATCTGGCGGGCTATCCGGTTGTCGACTTCCGCGTGATTCTGTATGACGGGTCGTATCACGATGTGGATTCGAACGACATGTCGTTCCAGATGGCGGGCCGCATTGCCTTCCGCAAAGCCATGGAGCAGGCCAAGCCTACGATTCTTGAGCCGGTGATGCATGTGGAGATTACGATTCCGGACGATTTTGCGGGCTCGATCATGGGCGACTTGAACAGCCGGCGGGGGCGCATCCAGGGTATGGATAACAAGGGCGGCAACACTATCGTGAAGGCCGAAGTGCCGATGGCGGAGATGCTGACTTATGGTGTGGATCTGACTTCAATGACGCAAGGGCGCGGTTCGTTCAATATGGAGATGCACCATTACGATACGGTGCCGGGACCACTGCAGGAGAAGATTATTGAGAAGGCCAGGGCGGCGCGGGGAGAGCTGAAGGAAGAGGAAGAGTAGAGGGTCTGCGAGGCACAACTTTCTCTACGACGTTTTCAGCCCTTGTGCCTTCGCCAGCTTCGCCTGCCGCTCGTCGAACGTCCAGAATCGTTCAGCTTTGAGTTCCAGCGCGCAGGCCGCAGTCACGGTTTTCGCGTTCGCTCGGTCCGTTTTTCTTGGCCGACCTTCAGGTCAGCTTCCATCCCTAGTTCCCACTCGCGGTGACGATACTGGAGGAAGTCTTTAACCGCGTGCGGAATCTCATCACCAAACCACTTCTTTCTCCAAACCTCGAAATCCAGGATTTCGACCGACTCCGCTTGAGCGCGGGCGGACGCACCGGCCCTTGGCCGCTCCTCAGCAGGAACGCCGTTATCGTCATAACCAACGATCTCTTCAAGAGACCGACTGTCAACCACGGGGAGATCATCCACTCTGCGGAGAATCGCAGCGAGATCCTCGTTCTTGTCGGAAGGGTTTGTCATGACATCGCCATCTGCCTTGATTATAGGACTTCGACCTCAGAAATCTTCTGCTTTGGTAACTTCGCCCGCCAGCCTCGCTATTAACTATCGGCAAAGGTGGCGGCGACCAGGAACAGTCTCGGCTGAGCTGCAGAGTGTGCGTTGAAACTTCAGGCGTCCCTCCGGGGCGCGTTTGGGTTTCCCAACTGTCCCGGCGCTGAACGCGCGCCGGGCTATTATCAGATGCCCCTCCGGGGCGCAATTTCTGGTTCGGGACGGCTTCCGGGTATTGCAGCGCAACCTGCAAGAGGTCGAAAAGAAAACCGGGCCAGTTTGGGAGGACTGGCCCCGGCAGGGTTTCTCATTGGTGGCGCCTGGAATTCCTAACTACCGATCTCCAAACAAATCCGACATCGTATTAGTGGAGCTTTCGCAGGCATGGTTCAGGCAGGGTAGGTTGAGCCCTCCCTCGATCGTGCGTAGCAGGGAGAAGTGAGTATAGAACTCACCGCTTTTCAGTTGATGAACGCCGTAGTTGGTGTCGACGATGGTGACCACCTGATTGATGATGGGTTGCACGGAGTAGTCGTTTTCGTCCCAGATCACGACGATGGCGGTCTTCCCTTCCTTCCACGCCTGGGATCCGTGAATGGCCGTCACGATTTTCTGTACAACCTGGTCTCCGAGAATAATCAATGCCGGATTCAGGCCGGCTTGGGTGCCGTTGTCATTTGGATCGAAGTTGCAGAAGGCGGTGCCGTTGCTGCGTCCGTGCTGGTCGTTGCACTGGTTGGGGACGATGAAGGAAAAGTTGGGGGCGTTGCCCGAAGCGATGTCGCCCCAGAGTCCATGCAATCCGTCAAAGGCGTACATATTAGCGTATCCGGCATGGGGACTGGTGCCTTCCTGAACGCTCTGGAAATAGACGAACGGATTGTGTTTGGCAGCGTAGAGCTGAACGATGTCGCCGCTGTTCAGCGGCGGGGTGAGCTGCGGGTTGATTTTGGTGAAATCTGTCAGGTTGGTGAAGTTCCCGTCGCTGTAGTCGACCAAATCGGGTCCGCGCATGGGGAGACTTTCCTGGTAGCTCTTCCAGCTCTTGCCGGCAGCGGCGAGCTGGTCGGCGATGGTGATGCCGAGAGTGCTGGTGGCGGCGGCGTAGGAGTGGGTTCCGTCAATGTTGATTTCGCACGGCGGTCCCGTGACCTCGTTCGTGCAATCCAACAGCGGCGTGGCGGCGTCGGTTCCGCTGCCCGAGATTGGGCAGATGGCGGGGCTGGCGGGGTTGTCGGTGTTAACGGTTCCGGAGGCCAGGTTGGTGGTGCAGGATGCGTTATGCCAATCGGGATTGTTGTCACTGTGAACTCCGAAGTTCGAACCTCCGACTACCTCCAGGTAGTTGGTGAGGCTGGGGTGGGCGACGGCAAAATAGTTAGTGGCAAGGTTGGCTTGGCGTGCGTACTGGTTGATGAACGGAGCATTGGGATTGTTCAGAATCTGCGAATAGCCGTGGTTTTCCATCATGATAAGGAAAACGTGGTTCAAGGCGGGAACACCGGTTGGCACGGGGCCCTGTTGAGCGAACGCTCCGCCCGCGAGTGCAAAAAGAAATACAGTGAGCACACCAGCTTTTATCTTCATCATCTTGTCTCCTTTGTTTTCTGTGAAAGCCTGGAAGATCTTTCGTTTTCGGCTCGCTAGCTGAACTTGGCTGGCTGGGCGAGCGGGGTAATCTTACTGGAGACGCAGGTTAAAGTGGGGTGAATTTGTGGGCCCCGGAAATGACGATTTGAGAAACAAGAATGGGCACGCTATTCGAGAAGGGCGCTACAAGGCACAAGCCCGCCGGGCGGATCGACCAGTCAAACGTGACGCGGCCGGGCTTCGCCCCTTCGGCTTCGCTCAGGGCAGGCTCTGGCCGGACAGCCGAGGCGGCTGTCTCCACATGGGTCGTGGTAATATCCGGCCAGTGGCCACTGCCAGAAACAATCCTGATTTGAACCACAACCCCGATCGTCTGGTCTCTGCGGCGCCGGTGGAGGATGATTCTTCGTTTGAGCTGAAGTTGCGTCCGCAGCGGCTGGGCGAGTTTATTGGGCAGAATAAGGTCAAAGAAAATCTGGCGGTTGCGATTGAGGCGGCCAAGTCGCGCGGCGAGGCCATGGACCATGTGTTGTTGTACGGGCCGCCGGGGCTGGGGAAGACGACGCTGGCGAACATCATCGCCAACGAGTTGGGCGTGCACTTTCAGCCGACGGCGGCGCCGCTGCTGCAGATCAAAGGCGATCTGACGGCGATCATCACCAATATGCAGGAGAGGCAGGTCCTGTTCATCGATGAGATTCACCGGTTGCAGCCGGTGCTGGAAGAGTTGTTGTATTCGGCGCTGGAGGATTACAAGCTCGACATCATTATTGGGCAGGGGCCTTCGGCGCGCACGCACACGCTGGAAGTGAAGCCGTTTACTTTTGTGGGGGCGACCACGCGGGCGGGATTGATTTCAGCGCCGCTGCGTTCACGGTTCGGAATCGTACTGCGGCTGGAGTTTTATACGACTGAGGATTTGCGGGTTATCGTGGAAAGATCGGCTGAAATTTTGGGAGTGGAAATCGACGACGCAGGGGCGACTGAGATTGCGAGCAGGTCGCGGGGGACGCCGCGAATCGCCAACCGGCTGCTGCGGCGGGTGCGCGACTACGCGCAAGTGCGCGGGGCAGGCAAAATCGATTTGCCTACGGCACAGGCCGCGCTGCAGATGCTGGAAGTCGACAAATACGGATTCGACGAGGTCGACCGGCGTCTGCTTATGACGATTATCGAAAAGTATCAAGGCGGTCCAGTCGGCGTGAATACGCTGGCCGCAGTCCTGGCTGAAGAACCCGATGCGATTGAAGAGATTTACGAGCCCTTCCTGATGCAGATTGGATTCTTAAACCGCACCCCTCGCGGTCGAGTGGCGACGCAGCTTGCCTACGACTATTTTGGAATTACTCCGAGTCGAAGGCAGAGTTCGCTGTTCGGAGGCTAGCCTGACATCGTCGGTCCCCCTTCCTGGTCTTCCTTCCTGGTTTCCCAGACTAATTGCTTTCCATTAACCCTCCAGTAGCCCGTTGCACAGTTTTGTTCGGGAAACCTCACAACAATCCTTTCTTGTGTCGTGAGCCGCGCGGATAGTGTATCTTTCTCAGTTCCCTAGGGGGGGCCTAAGAAAGGGAACATGAGGGCGTTTTTTCTGCGGTGGCATAGATTCCCTGGAATTCAGGTTCTCACTTTCAAAAGGCCCCTTAGGCTTGGGCTCGCGGTAGCGTTACTGCTGCCCTGGTTCGTGAGCCATGGATCGCGCTCGTCGTTCGGGCAAACGGCGCAGATGCAAAGTGCTGCATCGGCAGCACCGAATTCGGGGACGCAGCCGAATACCATTGGGCAGAATCAACAAACCACCCCGCAGAATCCTCCTCCTCCCACGGGGATAAATCCTCCGGCTACGGAACACAATCCCCCTCCATCTCAGCAGTATCCCGCGCCCTCGGCGGAATTGCCGGAGCCAGCCATCAAGGATCCGGAGGTGAAGGCCGCGCCCAAGGCGACGGTTGCGGCCCCAACTTTAACCATTCCGCGCCTGGATCGTGCTCCTGCTCTGGAAGATTTCTTAAGCATGAAGCCGGAAGGCGAGATCGCGCAGGAGATGGCGAAGGTCAGCGGCTTCGTGCAGCGTAATCCCTACGATAACGAGAAAGTTTCCGAAGAAACCGAAGCCTATTTGGGCTATGACGAGAAGAATTTGTACCTCGTGTTCGTGTGTTTCGACGATCCCAAGAAGATCCGAGCTCGGATGTCGAGACGCGAAGACATTTACGACGACGATGAAGTCGCCGTTCTACTCGATACGTTTCACGACCGGCGGAGGGCGTATGAGTTTCAGACGACACCGCTGGGGGTGCAGTGGGATGCGATCTATACCGAGGCATCTCGCGCCGAGGTCGGCGGGAACTGGGATACTTCCTTCGATACGGTTTGGGATTCGCGGGGCAAGGTGACCAGCCGCGGGTTTGTGGCGTTCATGGCGATTCCCTTCAAAAGCTTGCGTTTTCCCTCGGCCCAACAGCAGGAGTGGGGAATCATTCTGTACCGGGGCATCATTCGCAAGAACGAAGATTCGTTCTGGCCTTATGTCTCCCGCAAAATGGAAGGCAGGCTGGGTCAGGCCGCGACCCTTTATGGACTGGAGGGAATTTCGCCGGGACGCGACATTGAGCTGATCCCCTACGGAGTGATGCGCAGCTTCCGATCGCTGGACACGGTGGATCCGAGCAATCCGTTTTTTCAGAAGGCCGCCGTGCAGGGGCAGCCGGGCATGGACGCAAAGTTCGTGATCCGCGACCATTTTGTGGTGGACGTGACTGCGAATCCGGACTTCAGCCAGGTGGAATCGGAGGACCCGCAGATCACGGTCAATCAGCGGTTCGAAGTATATTTTCCGGAGAAGCGGCCTTTCTTTCTGGAGAACGAGGACTACTTTCGCACGCCCATCGATTTATTTTTCACGCGCAACATTCAAGACCCCTCTGCGGGAATAAGACTAACCGGTAAAGAAGGACCCTATTCGGTGGGATTGATGTCCACCGATGATCGCGGTCCCGGATTGGCGGTTCCGAATTTTTGTCCCGAGACATCTCCGGTTTGCTCCTCCAGTCTCTCAGGAGATCGATCGTATTTCAGCATCGCGCGGGTTAGCCGGGATATTTTCAGGCAATCCAGTATTGGCGCAGTTTACAGCGACTGGGAGTGTCCAACGACCGGCGAATATAACCGCGTCGGCGGCGTCGATGCGCGCCTGAAATTCAGCGCCAACTGGCTTGTGGAGGGTCAGGCAGTCACGAGTTCGAGCAACTTGTATGGCTTGACGGCAACCAACTTGGAGAACACTTGCGAGTACGGCCTGTATCCGTTCAGCTCGGGCAACTTCGGAAACGGAAGTCACTATGCGGGGCCGGCGGACAAGTTTGAAGTCAGGCGAAGCGGTCTGCATTTCAATTACATCGGCACATATCAGGATGTGAGCCCGGGCTTCGTCACGGTCCCGGGATTCGTGAACCGGGTCGATATTCGGGGAGTCTACAACACTATTTTCTACCGGTTTCGCCCGAAGAAAGGTTGGGTTCTCAACTGGGGACCGTCGATGCTGCAGCGGTACGTGTTTGATCACGAGGGCAACCGACTGGATACGAACTACGATCCATATCTGAAAATTGAAGGGCGCGGACAGACGTTTCTTTGGATCGACCCTTATACAGAGCTGCGAGAGCGTCTGCGGCCACAGGATTTTGCATTCATCGGCCTATCTGAGAATAAGAAGCAGGATTACCACGAGCATTCCACCGCAATCCGTTCCCAAACCGGCTACCTTCGCAAGGTGACCGTGGGAGGGAGCTACACGTGGGGAGACGGGGTGAACTTCGTGCCGGCTGCGCATTCACTGCCGCAGGGTCTTTTATCGCGATCGAATACGGCGGAGGGCACGCTGACCTTCCGTCCCGTCAAGCCGTTGAAGATTGAAAACACTTATTTGTTCGAGCGCTTGCGCGCGACGGATAATGAATATCTTCTTGCTCTGTCGCAAATGCCGGGGACTACTCTTGGCAAGGGGATTTTTAACAACCATATCGTGCGCAGCAAGTGGAACTGGCAATTCACGCCTCAACTCTCTCTGCGCGTGATTATGCAATACAACTCGGTTCTGGCGAATACTCCGGGCAACACGTTTTACCCGTATACCAGCCTTCCTACACAGAAGGAGTTCAACGCCGACTTTCTGGTTACCTATCTGGTGCACCCTGGGACTGCGATTTATGTTGGCTACAACAGCGACTTGCAGAATCTGAATCGCAGCCTGATGCTGGATCCGGCGGGCCTGGCGGGACTTTATACGCCGAGGGGATACATCAATGACAGTCGGCAGTTTTTTGTGAAGGTGTCGTATTTGTTCCGGTATTGAAGTTCGCTGTCAGCTATCAGCTATTGGCTATTGGCTATCGGCTTAAGAGCGAAACCCTGAGGCGCCGGTTCCGCGGAGCCTCTGCATTTGCAAAATCGAGGACGCTGACGCTGGTTCGCTGATGGCTGACAGGCTGGCATTGCTGAATCCTGCGTCAATCCGGTAGAATCTAATGATTCGTACTGAGGTTCAAAGCCAATGAAAGCAGCTATTCATCCCGCTTATAACGAAATTCGCGTGCACTGTGCGTGCGGCAATGCGTTTGTTACGCGTTCCACTCACAAGGGCGACATCAGCGTAGAAATCTGCGCGGCGTGCCATCCCTTCTTTACTGGCAAGCAAAAGCTGATGGATACCGCCGGCCGTGTGGAGCGCTTCCGGCGCAAGTATGCGAAGAATGCGCCGGCAGCCGCGAAGCCCGAACTGGCGAAGAAGTAAATTTTTGCCACGGATCTGCGCGGATTAACGCGGATATACCAAAAATTCGGCCCTCGCTCTTCGGCGGGGGCTTTCGTTTTGCCGGCCAAGTAGAATAGAACGGTGAAGAAGTTCTGGGACAATTCGGGCTCGTGTGGCGCGGGCACTCCCTTCGGAAAGCTCAGGGGAGGCTTTGCCCGCGAGGCAGCGCCACTGAAGGCGGTGCCGGCAAGCCTATCCATCGGCAGGGTGCAAATCTCGCCTGCAACAGTTCTAGCGCCCATGGCTGGCGTCACCGACACAGTGTTCCGGCGCTTTATCCGCAACCTCGGAGGCTGCGGCTTGATCATGACCGAGTTCACTTCGGCCGATGGAGTTCTCCGTAAAAAAGATCAGAAGGCCAAGCGCTATCTTCATTTTTACGAGGACGAGCATCCGATTTCGGCGCAGCTTTTTGGCAGCGACCCGCAGGTGATGGCAGAAGCCGCGCGTATGGTGGAGGGTCTGGGGTTCGACCTAGTGGATTTGAATTTGGGATGTCCGGCAAAGAAAGTTGTGAAGTGCAATGGAGGCTCTGGATTGCTGCGCGATCTGCCGGCCATCGGAAAGATTTTTGAAGCGGTGCGTGCGGCGGTGACGATTCCGTTTACCGTGAAGTTTCGTGCGGGATGGAGCGACGATGAGATCGTGTGCGTGGAACTGGCTCGCATGGCAGAAGCGTGCGGGCTGGCGGCAGTTGCGTTGCATGCGCGAACCCGCGAGCAAGGCTATAGCGGACAGGCGCGATGGGAATGGATCGCGGCGGTGAAAGACGCGGTAAAGATTCCTGTGATTGGGAATGGCGACATTCGCACGCCGGAAGATGCTTGTGCCATGGTGACGCAGACTGGTTGTGACGCGGTGATGATTGGACGGACCGCGCCCTCGAATCCGTGGATCTTCCGGCAGATCGAGCAGTACTGTGGGGGGGCCGGCAGTGGCGCAGAGGGTGAGACCTCGGGCCTTCGGCCCGAAGGACAGCCGAGGGCGGCTGTCCCCACATGGGCAGTGGCGGAAACTCCAGCAGTGGGCAAGCCCTACGACGAACCTACTGAAGCTGACCGCTACCAGATGATCCGAACATACTTCCAGATGCTGATTGAAGAAGAACTTCCGGATGCGGTTGGAAAGATGAAGCAGTTCGCATCATGGTTCACGCATGGCGTGCCGGGCGGAGCTGGATTGCGGAAGGCGATTTACGAGTCAAAGAGCGCGGTGGAGATTCTGGGGAGGGTGGAAGAATTCTTCGAAGCAAGGTTGTATGGCGCAGGCACCCCCGCCCGCGAAACCGCCGAAGCGATTTAGCACTGACGGTGACGGAGGGGGCTAAAGCCCCAGTTCTATTTTGACTCAACGGCGCGGCTTGAAGCCGCGCCCTTTCAAGGCTACGAGCCGGTCTGCGCCTACTTCATCTGATCGAGAATCGAACCTACAATTCCTCCCACCACACCGCCCTGCACGGTTTCCCGGCTCGTCTGGTGCGGCATGTATTCCGCGAGCGCGTGCGCAAGTTTGGAAATCGGAAGCGTTTGCAACCAGATTCTTCCCGGACCGGTGAGTGCGGCAAGAAAGATTCCATCGCCGCCGAAGATCAGATTCTTGATTCCAGGGACGGTGGTGATTTCAAAGTTCACGCTCGACTGGAAGGCGCCGACATGCCCAGGATGAACGCGCAGGGTTTCGCCCGGTTGCAGATCGCGCATTACCAGTTCGCCGGAGAGTTCCAGCCAGAAAGTGCCTTGTCCGCTTACCCGCTGCAAGACAAAGCCGCTGCCGCCGAAGATTCCTGCGCCGAGGGATTGCTGGAAGCCCAGGCCGATCTGAATCTGCGGAGTTCCGCACAGAAATCCGTGACGATGAATCATGTACTCATGGCCCGGCGATACGTCCACGGGGACGATGTGGCCGGGAAGTTTCGTGGCGAAAGCCAGCTCGCCGGCTGCGCCGATGGCGCGATACTCCGTCATAAAGAGCGATCCGCCGCCGGCCACGCGCTTGAGGACGCCGAAAAGTCCTCCTCCGCCTGCGAACTGGGTGTGGGTGGTCATCTGAATGGAGCTGCCCATCCAGGAAAGCTCACCGGCTTCGGAGATGATCGATTCGTTCGGCTCGAGGGTGAACTCGAGCACGGGCATGGTGGTGCCGGTGATGCGGCTTTGCATGAGGGGCCTCGGGGGAAAGTATACAGCGGGGGTTTCTCTATGCACTCTTGGCATATAATCCTCCCCATCCATGGCACTGACCTCTGGCACGAAACTCGGTCCGTACGAAATTCATTCCTCCATCGGCGCGGGAGGAATGGGAGAGGTGTATCGAGCGCGCGATGCCCGCCTCAACCGCGACGTGGCCATCAAAATTCTTCCTTCGTCTTTTTCCTCCGATCCCGACCGGCTGAAGCGCTTTGCGCAGGAGTGCCGCGCCGCGGCCGCGCTGAACCATCCCAACATTCTTTCGATCTTCGATATCGGCGACGACCCAGGCGCGCCTTATGTGGTCTCTGAACTTCTGGAAGGCGAAACCCTGCGCGACCGCTTGCGCAACGGCGCTCTGAATTCGCGCAAAGCAATCGAGTATGCCCGGCAGATTGCGAGCGGTTTGGCTGCGGCCCATGACAAGGGCATCGTGCATCGCGACTTGAAGCCGGAGAATCTTTTCATCACCAACGACGGCCGCATGAAGATTCTCGATTTCGGTCTCGCCAAACTGACGCGGCCGGAAGACACCTCGGGCGACGCGCCCACGCAACAAATCGCCACCGATGCCGGAACCGTGATGGGCACGGTCGGCTATATGGCGCCGGAGCAGGTACGCGGGAAACCCGCCGATCCTCGATCTGACATTTTTGCCTTCGGTGCGATTCTCTACGAAATGCTCTCCGGCAAGCGCGCGTTTCACGGTGATTCGCCGGTTGACACGATGAGCGCCATCCTAAAAGAAGATCCGCCGGATTTGGCCGAGACCGACCGCAACGTCTCGCCCGCACTCGAGCGCGTGGTGCGCCATTGCCTGGAAAAAAATCCAGCGGAGCGTTTTCAATCGGCCCGCGATGTGGGATTCAATCTGGAGGCTCTATCGGATATTTCGACAACCAGCCGCGGCGGCGTCCGCGCTTTGCCGGAAGCGCCTGCTTCCCGCCGTTGGCTGATGCCGGTGCTGGCAGCGTTGCTCGTGATGGCTTCGTGGGTCGGAATCTATCGCGTTGCGCATCGTGCCGCACCCAAAAATCCTACCTTCCACGAAATTACCTTCCGCAACGGCACCATATGGGCGGCCCGCTTTGCCCCGGATGGGCAGACGATTATTTACGGCGCGGCCTGGGAGGGCAAGCCGGAGGAAATTTTTTCCACGCGCTTCGACAGCTCCGACTCGCGTGCGATGGGGCTGCCGCCCAGCCAGATTCTGGCCATCTCCTCGAAGGGCGAGATGGCGATTTCCCTGCAGCCTTCGACTTACATTCACTTCACGCAAAAAGGGACGCTGGCGCGGGTGGCGCTGGCTGGCGGAGCGCCGCGCGAGGTGGTGGGCGATGTGACGTGGGCGGACTGGTCAGCTGACGGACAATCCCTTGCGGTGATTCGTCCCGGCCACCCAGCGCTCATGCATCTGGAATATCCCATCGGCACCGTTCTCTATGAGCCGCAAGGCTGGGTGAGCCATGTGCGCTTTTCGCCGAAGGGGGAATACCTGGCCGTCGCCGATCACGTGCAGGGCGGCGACGATGGTCGCATCGTCATTCTCGATGTGCATGGAAATCGCAAAACGAGCTCTTCGTTTTTTTCCAGCGTTGAGGGGCTGGCGTGGAGCCCGAACGGCAAAGAGGTTTGGTTCTCGGCCGTACCCGGCGGATCGGCGCGCTCGATTTATGCGCTGGATTTTTCGGGCAAGGAACGGCTCATTTATCGTGCGCCCGGCGGCCTGACCATTCATGACATCAGCCGCAATGGTCTGGTTTTGCTTACGGCGGACAAAAGTCGTGTGGGCCTGTTTGCGCTTCCTCCGGGCGAAACCCATGAGCGGAGTTTCTCCTGGTTCGACTGGTCTCTGCTGAATGACTTATCCGCTGACGGAAAGACTTTGCTCTTTTCTGAAACTGGCGAAGCCGTGGGGACTAATTACGGAATCTTCCTGCGCCACATGGACGATTCGGCGCCGGTTCGTCTGGGCGACGGCGGCTTTGCCGCGCTTTCTCCGGATGGGAAGTGGGTATTGGCCGAGGATGGCAGTCCGGCGAAGCTGATGCTGCTGCCAACAGGAGTCGGCGAAGTCAGGCAGCTCACGGATAACAAAAACGCACATTACAACGCCAACTGGTTGCCGAATGGCAAGTCAGTCATCTTTACGACCGATGAGACACCAGGGCGGCGCACTTATATTTTAGATATCGATGCTCCAGGCCAAACTCCTCGCCCAATTACCCCCGACGGGACCATTGGGGGCGCGGTGTCGCCGGATGGCGCATTCCTGCTGGCCGGTGACTCCAAGCATCAACGATGGCTTTATCCCATCGCTGGAGGAGACCCGAAAAAAGTAACTGTGACGCTAGGCGCCGATGAAAATGTTATTGGATACTTTCATGACAATAACACGGTTCTGGTGCGTACACGGAGCTTGCCGGTCAAGGTCACCAAACTGGATTTGCAAACCGGCAAGCGCGAGGCGTTTCGAGAAATTATCCCGGCGGATCTCGCCGGTGCTCAGAGTCTGCCGGTCTTGAGGTTCAGCGCTGATGGAAAATCCTATGCCTATTCGCTAGGCCGGTCGCTGTCGGATTTGTTTGTGGTGGATGGGTTGAAGTAGGTCTAAACCGGACGAGCGGCCAGCTTCCCCACTTCATGCTTCTCCACGTAAGCCCAAGGCGTTCTCGCATCGTGAGTGAAGACCGTGAGCCACTTTTCCGCAATCGCCCTCTCGTAGTACTGCTTCTTGCTTTCGATGGTTTGCAGCGGGTAGAGGTCGAAGCCCATGCCCCAGGTAAGGTCGATGTGCGCGGTGGTGGGGATGAGGTCAGAGATGTAGCAGGCGATGGCAGGGGCTGAAGCCCCGGTTCCTTTTTTAGATTCTGGCGGCGCGGCTTGAAGTCGCGCCCTTTCAAATCCAACGCTGCTGTCGGCGCCTGGGCGTCCATTGACGATCACGGCTTGCATGTGGGCGGTGTGGCCGGGGAAAGTTTTTACGGTGATGCCGGGGACGATTTCTTCGCCGCCTTTCAGCAAGGTCATCTGCCCGCTTTCGACCAGCGGATCATAATTCTCGGGAATGTAGCTGATGGAGTCGCGCTCGCTGGGGTGACGCGCATAATGCCATTCGCCTTCGGGAGCGTAATATTTCGCATTCGGGAAAGTGGGGGCGATCTTGCCGTCTTTGCCGCGAACGGTATTCCAGCCGCAGTGGTCGAAGTGAAGGTGGGTGTTGATGACGATGTCGATGTCTTCCGGTGCGATTCCGGCAGCGGATAGATTCGCCAGCAGTTTTGTAGGCTGTCCGTAGAACTTGACCATGCGCTCGGAGAGCTTGTTGCCCATGCCGGTTTCCACTAGCACGTTTTTCTTTCCGGTGCGAATGAGTAGTGAGTTGAGTCCCGCTTGAACGTAATTCTTTTCATCGGCGGCCGCTTTGCGCGACCACATGATTTTGGGGATGACGCCGAAAAATGCTCCGCCGTCGAGCGGGTAGGTGCCGTCGGAGAAGATGCTGAGTTCGAAGTCGCCGAGAGTGAGGGTGGGCATGGAGTCAGTGTGCCACAGGCGCAAAAAACATGGCTACGGATTTACACCGATCTCCACGGATTTTCTTCATCAAGATTTATCCGCGTGAATCTGTCTTAATCCGTGGCCAATTGGGTTACCGCTTCGCCTTCACTGGTTCTTTTTCGCCGACGCGTTTGCTGACTTCGAATTTCATCTTGCCGGCTTTCTTGTCGGCATCGACCACGATGTGGTCGCCGTGCAGAATTTCTCCATTCAAGATCCTTAAAGCGAGGGGATCCTGGATGAGCTTCTGAATGGCGCGCTTGAGCGGGCGAGCGCCGAAGTTGGCGTCGTAGCCCTGCGTAAAGAGCAATTCTTTGGCGGCGTCGGTAAGCTCGATCGAGATTTTGCGGTCGGCGAGCAGACGGCGCACGTCTTCGAGGCGCAGCTCGATGATTTTGACCAGCTGTTCTTTGCCGAGCGGCCTGAAGACAATGATGTCGTCGACGCGGTTCAGGAACTCCGGGCGGAAGTGACCATGCAGCGCGTTCATCACCTGCTCGCTGGCCTTCTCGAAATCTTCCGGGGTGCGCAGGTTTTCGGCTTGAAGATAACTGGAGCCGAGGTTTGAGGTCATGATGAGAATTGTGTTCTTGAAGTCGACCACGCGGCCTTTGCCGTCGGTGAGGCGGCCGTCGTCCATGATCTGCAAGAGAATGTTGAAAACATCGGGATGGGCTTTTTCGATCTCATCGAAGAGCACGACTGCGTAAGGACGACGGCGGACTTGTTCGGTGAACTGGCCTCCTTCTTCGTAACCGACGTAGCCGGGAGGTGCGCCGATCAAGCGGGCGACCGAGTGTTTCTCCATGTATTCCGACATGTCGATGCGGATCAGCGAACGTTCATCATCGAATAAAAATTCGGCGAGGGCGCGGGCGAGTTCGGTTTTGCCGACACCGGTCGGGCCAAGAAAAATGAACGAACCGATGGGGCGCTTGGGATCGCTAAGGCCGGCGCGAGAACGGCGGATGGCGTTGGCGACGCGCTCCAAGGCCGGATCCTGGCCGACGACGCGTTGGCGCAGGCGGTCTTCCATGGTGACCAGCTTTTTTACTTCGCCTTCGAGCATCTTCGAGACGGGAATGCCGGTCCACTTGGAGACGATGCGGGCGATATCTTCTTCGTCGACTTCCTCTTTCAGCATGCGCGGCGCGCCGGTACCTTTGCCGTCGTGACCGTCAATCTTGGCGGTCAGCTGGTTGAGCTCTTCTTCCGCCTGCCGTAACAGTCCATAGCGGATTTCGGCGACGCGCTGCAGGTTGCCTTTGCGCTCTTCTGTCTGCTCTTCGATTTTGAGTTTCTCGATTTTCTCTTTCAGTTCGCGAGAGTGGGCGATCAGATCCTTTTCCTTTCTCCAGTTGGCTTTGAGCGCGTTCGACTTCTCGCGAATCTCCGCCAGTTCTTTTTCAATCACAGCAAGACGGTCTTTGGAGTTGGCGTCGTCTTCTTTCTTAAGCGCCTGTTTTTCGATTTCGAGCTGAGTAGCGCGGCGCTCGAGTTGATCGATGTCGGTGGGAAGCGAATCGATCTGGATGCGGATGGAGGCGGCGGCTTCGTCGACGAGGTCGATGGCCTTGTCGGGCAGAAAACGGTCCGAGATGTAACGGTGCGAGAGGGTTGCAGCGGCGACGATTGCCGAATCTTTGATGCGTACGCCATGATGAACTTCGTAGCGCTCTTTCAGGCCGCGAAGAATGGCGATGGTGTCTTCAACGTTGGGCTCGCCGACGAAAACAATCTGGAAGCGGCGTTCGAGCGCGGCATCTTTCTCGATGTATTTACGGTATTCGTTGAGCGTGGTCGCGCCAATGGCGCGCAGTTCGCCGCGAGCGAGCGCAGGCTTGAGCATATTCGAGGCGTCGATTGCGCCTTCAGCGGCTCCTGCACCCACCAGAGTGTGGAGTTCGTCGATAAAGAGAATGACTTGTCCCGCGGAATCTTCGATTTCTTTCAAGACAGCCTTGAGGCGGTCTTCAAATTCGCCGCGATATTTTGCTCCGGCGAGCATGGCGCCGAGGTCGAGTGCGACGACGCGCTTGTTCTTGAGCACTTCAGGCACGTCGCCGGAGATGATGCGCTGGGCGAGGCCTTCGACGATGGCGGTCTTGCCCACGCCGGGTTCGCCGATGAGCACGGGATTGTTTTTGGTGCGGCGAGAAAGAACCTGAACGACGCGACGGATTTCTTCGTCACGGCCGATGACCGGGTCGAGCTTGCCGCGGCGGGCCTGTTCGGTCAGGTCGCGGGCGTATTTTTCCAGCGCCTGAAACTTGGCTTCGGGATTCTGGTCGGTCACTTTCTGCGAACCACGAACGGAGATCAGAGCTTTCAGGATGGCATCGTTGGTTGCGCCGTGTTGGGCGAGAATCTTTTGTGCCGCATCTTGCTTGAGGTGAGTGATGGCGAGCAAGAGGTGCTCAGTAGAAACGTATTCATCCTTAAAATTTGCGGCCTCTTTGAAGGCCTGCTCGAGCAGCTTGTTGGCAGCGTTGGAGAGCGTGGCTTGCGACGCTTCGCCAGAAACTTTGGGAAGTTTTTCTGTTTCGCGGTAGAGATCGCTGAGCACGGCTTGGGGGCCGATGCCGATTTTTTCAAGCACGGGCGCGACGATTCCCTCTTTGTCTTCGAGCAGTGCGGCGAGCAGGTGGATGGGCAAAAGCTCAGGATTGCCATGTTCGGAGGCGAGCTCGGTGGCGCGCTGGACGGCTTCTTGTGCTTTGACTGTAAATTTGTCCCAACGGATAGGCATGGGGAACTCCAGTGATTTAGTAATTTGGCGATTTGGAAAGCAGCCGGCGCCCGGAAGATTTTCCAAGTTGCCGAATCGCACAATTCCATTGGTTGCAAAAAGATTGGGAAGCGGTCAAGGTTTGCCGCCTCCCGTCGAAAAACAAGTCGAGCTATCGCTTGACCGGACAGCCCCTTCGCCTCCGCTCAGGGCAGGCTTAGGCGGCTGTCCCTACATGTGCATTTCAGGCTTACGCGGCTTTGCTGGGCCCTTTGGCTTCGAGGGTCTTTTCGCTGCCAACGTTCACCTTGATCTGTTTCGGCTTGGCTTCAGCTTTCTTCGGCAGAGCGATCTTCAAAACGCCCTTGTCGTAGTTGGCCGAAATTTTCTCGGCATCTACGGTCGGAGGCAGATTGAAGGTGCGGGTGAAGCTGCCGTATTGGCGCTCTACCCGGCGATAGTTCTCTTCTTTTTCTTCCTTCTCGATCTTGCGCTCGCCGTGCACGGTGAGCGTGTTGTTCTCGATGCGGACATCGATATCTTTCTCTTCGATTCCCGGCACTTCGATCTTCAGCGTGACATTGCGCTCGTCTTCGTAAACGTCCACGGCAGGGGCAAAGCTAGATGCGGTCAGAGACTCATCCCGGCCACCTTCGCCATAGGTCTCGCGGAACAAGCGGTTCATGCGGTCCTGCAGGGTGGAAAACTCACGGAAAGGCTCCCAGCGGGTAAGTACGGTCATAGCAGATCCTCCTTATGGATATTGGCTTGGAACTTGGTGAGAAGCCCATCTACACACTTTCGGGGGCTTCAGTCACTACATTCGATGCTTAACTTATTACGAAAGCATCATAAAATATGAGCGTGTTGCTGTCAATGTAAGTATATATTGCATTTTCAATTGCTTACGATTCCGATAACGCACTTCAAATAACCCGTCTCCGGCAGATTTAGCAGGATGGGATGATCTTTCGCTTGCCTGCGGACCTCGACCAGTCGCAGGGTGCGATGGGCGTCACGGGCGGAATCGGCGAGCATTCCGAGGAAGTCTGTCTGGCTGACATGGTAAGAGCAGGAGCAGCTGACCAGGACTCCGCCGGGGCTCAGCATCTTCAAAGCTCGGAGGTTCAGCTCTTTATAGCCACGCATGGCTGCGTCGAGGTCGCGCTTGGTCTTGGCGAAGGCGGGCGGGTCCAGAACGATGGTGTCGTAGCGTTTACCGGACTGGGCATAATCCTTGAGCAGGTCGAAGGCGCTGGCTTCCATCCACTCGATGTTCAGCTGATTCAGAGCTGTGTTTCGATCGGCGACTTCCAGTGCCGGGCGAGAGCTGTCGACGCCGGTGACATGGCAACCGGCTCGCGCCAGATGAAGGGCAAAACCACCCTGATAGCAGAAGACATCGAGGGCCTCGCCATGTGTGTATTGAGCGGCGGCGGCATAGTTTTCGCGCTGATCGAGGAACGCGCCTGTCTTCTGGCCTTCCAGCGCGTCGAAATGAAACTGCACGCCATTCATCGTGAAGACGGTCGAAGTCTTCTCTCCCTGAAGAAGGCCAGAGGCGAGTGGCGGCAGATCCTCGAGTTGGCGGACGCGTGGATCGACTCGTTCGACTACTGAGTCCGGATGCAGCTGGTTGGTCAGCTCTGAAAGCAGGGTCTCGCGCACGACCTGGGAGTCCATGGCTTGAGTGAGAATCTGCAGCGAAAGAATGTCGTTGTAGCGGTCGACGATGAGGCCGGGGAGAAAATCGGCTTCGCTGAAGACTAGACGGTAAGCGTTGGTATCGTGAATGAGGGGAATACGATAGGCGATGGCATCGGCCACGCGCTGCCGAAGGAGCGTTGGAAAATCGTCGACCGGCTCGCGTGAAATGAGACGAATAGCGATTTGCGACGAACTGGAATACAGCGCGGTACCGAGGACCTGGCCGCGATGATCGGCGACATTGACCAGCGATCCAGGGAGAACGCCGGCGGCTGCGACAATGTCTGAACGGTAGACCCAGACGTGGCCGTCCTTCAGGCGGGATGCGCCACGCGGAGAGACCGTGACAATGAACCCTTTATCGGAAGCCGCTGTTTTTCGAACCATTCTTTGATGGTAACCGACAAGCAGAGGCCGTTGAGGCCGACGTCCTACTTGGTTGAGCCTGTGGTGTTGCGCAGCAGAAAAATCATCTCGTCAGCAGAGTTGTCGAGAGGAGCTTTTTCGAACGAGCCGTATTCAGCCACCGGCTCCAACCCAGCCAGCAGAAACAGCGCCCGCAGATGAGGGTAGGTGTAGTACGACATTTTGAGCGTATCGTTCTCTTCCGCCGTCAATTGGCTGTCCTGATAAGTGCGGAAGATAAAAGTAAGCGTGAACGACTGGCTGATTTTGTCGACCGCATCCTTCCGGTAATATCGCCGGATCACAGTTTCCGGGTCGGCAGGCGGAGACCACTCCGCTTCCAGCCTCTCTTCGCCGATGCCCCGATGAAGTACCTCGAACTTCGGATAGAAGACATCGAAGGCGAGTGTTCCACCCTCGGCGACGTGAGCCGCGGCCGAAGTCAAGGCGCGAAGTTGATCGCTCACTGTGTGCATGTGCTGCATGGGGCGGAACGGAATGATCACCAAAGGAAACTTTCGATCCAAACGGAACTCGCGCATATCGCCGGCATGCAAGGTTACATTGCGGCGGACGCCGGCTTGTTCCCGCGATATGCTTTCCTCCAAGATGTTGAGCATTGGCCCGGAATTATCCACACCGTGAATCTCAATTCCCTCCCGCGCAATGGGAAGCAGAACACGACCCGTTCCGCATCCGATCTCCAGCACCGGGCCACCGGATTCTTTTGCCAGGTCGAGGTAAAAGGGCGCATCTGTCAGGTCCCTCATCGCGCCATACGCGCCGTCATAATACTTGGCGGCTACGTGATAGGAATTGATTGTTGAAGGCATACGCGTCCTCCAAAAGAAGAGGAAGAGGAATTCTAAATTACGCCGCTAACTGGCGGCTTGGCCGGAGGGAACGGGCTGGGATTCAGGCTTGGCGGAAGCGCGTGAAGTCATTTCGTAGCGGGCAGCTTCGAGGTCGACGTGAAGGGTATCAAGTGCTGTCATCGGCATCTCAGTGCCCCAGTTTTCCATGTCGCGTTCGGTCCAGCTTCCATTCAGGCGAATGGCGCCGGTGATGTCTTCGGGAAAGGCGTGGCGGTAATCGCCTTCGCGGATCAGGATGTTGCCGATCAGACGGCCGGTGTGCATATCGAAGACACGGCGGCTGGCCTGGCCTGACGCATTCGCCAGACACAGGAAAACCTCGCCGGCATCGGCGAATTCCTGGCGGTAGTACCAGGCTTGCGGGGCATCGATCTTTGGATGATGGCGGCGCGAGCGCTTGTGCTCGGGTTCGAGAGCCTGCATCTCGTTGGCGGGATTGAAGTAGAGAATACGCTGGCAGGAATCGCAAACTACGGTTTGCTGGCCGGTGCGCACGTCGTTGTAAGTCTGGGGGCGGAGCATGACCTGGCATGCTATGCATTTGTGATCGCGGACTTCAGAGATGCCGCTGCCGCGGAACTTGGAGACGCGTTCGTAGTGGCGTAGAAGATCTTCATTTACTCCGGCCCGCATCTGATCGCGCTTTCCGTGCCACACGGCGAGTTGCTTTTCGTCTTCGGCGGTGCGCTGGCGGGCGTCAGCCTTTTCTTTTTCGATCTCGGCGGTTTCCGACTTCAGGTCAGCCTGCGCGGTTTTGACTTCCTTATCGCGTGCGTCGGAATTCAGCATCAGCTCGAGAATTTTGTCCTCGGTGGCGGCAATCTCCTTTTCGGCGAACTGAATCTCGTGCAACAGCGCCTTGTATTGGTCGTTGGTTTTTACGTCAAGAGATTGGTCGCGATACTTGGAAATTTTGCCGCGGAGGTCGTTGATGGTCGTGTCGTGCTTGCGGCGGGTCGCTTCATCGGCTTTGACTGCGGCCTGAGATTTTTCGAGCTGCGCTTTCGTATCCGCCAGTTTGTGCTCGATGGTGGCGACACGTTTGGGAAGTGCAGCGATTTCATCCTGCAAGCGTCGAATTTCCTTGTCCGCGTCTTGCAGGTGCAGCAGGTTTTCTATTTCAGGAAGCATCCCAAGAGGGCTCAGTTCTGATTCTAACACGCGGAAAGGACTGCGCCCGGCTGTTAGTGAGCGAAGTTCGGCGCACAGAAAGCGCTTGCGGGTGTAAACTCTTTCGTTTGCGTAGTGATTTTTCCTTTCCTCTTATCTTTAAATCTTTAATTCTGGGGTCGTCGTGAAAAAAATTATCTTCGCTGCTCTTGCCGTTGTCGGTTGTTCCCTGCTCTCGCCCGTGCTTCGCGGGCAGACGGCGTCGATTAAGCCGCTTACGATTGAGGCGATCTTCGCTCCCGGAGGTCTGGCCGGGCGGGAGCCGGAAAATACCGAATGGAGTCCCGACGGGTCCAAGTTCTCGTTCGTGCAACGCGATGACGAAGGGGAACACGGTGAATTGCGGTATGTGGACGCGGCCACGGGCGAGAAAAAAGTCTTGCTGAGCGCGGCCAAACTGGCGTCGCTGGCGCCCGACTATGACAAGGTGAAAAATGAGCGGGAAAAAGAGAGGCTCACGCGCTATCACGTGGCGGCTTATCTGTGGTCTCCGGATTCGAAGCACTTGATTTTCGATTCGCAGGGACAGCTTTGGCTTTTCGATCTGGCGACCGGCACGGCGGTGCAGTTTACGTCGGCGCCCGACCCCAGCGGCGATCCGAAATTCTCGCCCGACGGCAGCCACGTTTCCTACATTCGCAAACACAATCTTTACGTGCGGCCGGTAAACGGCAAGGGTGAAAGACAGATCACGAAGGATACCGGAGACGATCTGTTCAACGGCGACATCGACTGGGTGTACGCCGAAGAGCTGGCGGTGCGCAGCAATTATTTCTGGTCGCCCGACAGCAAAGAGCTTGTCTTTTTGCATATGGACGAAAGCAAGGTTCCGACGTATCCCATCGCGAACCTGATTCCCACGCACCCAACGGTGGACAACGAAAAATATCCAAAAGTAGGGGACACGAATCCCACGGTTAAGCTGGGCGTCGCCGATGCGGATAAGGGAAAGGTGCGCTGGATCTCCCTGACCGACGACGCAGAGAGTTACATTCCACGGTTTGGCTGGGTGCGCGAAGGGATAATTTGGTTAGAAGTTCTGAACCGCAACCAGGACAGGATGGATTTGTACTTCGTAGATGCGAAGTCGGGGAAGTCAACCAAAGTTCTATCCGAGACAAGCCCGGGCGCCTGGGTCAACGTCAACGACGATTTCAAAGTGCTGAAGTCGGGCGATCGTTTTCTGTGGTCGAGCTGGCGCGATGGACACACCCATTTATACCTTTACAGTTTCGACAAACAAAATCCGCTGGGCTCGGAAGCCAAACTGGAGCGGCAACTCACGCATGGCGATTACGAGGTGATGGAGCTCGATGGAGTCGACGAATCCACGGGCACGATTTTTTTCTCCTCTAATAAAGACGACCCGAGGCAGCGGCACCTTTTTTCGATCAAGCTGGATGGAACCGGCCTGCAGGAAATTACTCCGGAGGAAGGAATGTATTTCGCCAAATTCTCCGATGACGGCAAGCACTACGAGCAGACGTTCATGGGCCCTGCGTCCGCGTCGCGAATGTCGATATGTGCGGTGGGCGGTGCCTGTGCTCCAGTTTGGCAGGCGCGCGACCATGTGGCCGAATATGGAATAAGGGCGCCGAAATATCTGGAGTTTAAAGCCGATGACGGAACGACGCTTTACGGACGCTTGTTATTGCCTCCAAACGCGCCGAGTAGTGGCAAGGTTCCGCTGATCGTGAATATTTATGGCGGGCCGGCGGCGCAGATGGTTCTAAAAGAACCGATGAATCCGTTCGATGAGATCCTCTCGCGCCAGGGATTCGCGATTTTTGCCGTCGATAATCGCGGAACGCCGGGGCGCGACAGACAATTTCAGGCGGCGATCCGGCATGAGTTCGGCGCGATTGAATTGAAGGATCAGCTCGCCGCGCTCGATCAGCTTTTCGCGCAGTATCCGCAGCTCGATCAGGAGCGTATGGCGATCTGGGGATGGTCGAATGGCGGCTCGATGACGCTCTACGCCATGACTCACTCGGAGCGCTTTCGTGCCGGAGTGGCCGTTGCCCCGGTCACCGATCAAATCAACTACGACACAATTTATACCGAGCGCTACATGGGCCAGCTGAAAGACGACCCTAACGGTTACGCGGAATCAGACGTGACGGCCGATGCGGCCAAGCTGCACGGAGCGCTTTTGATGGCGCACGGCACCGGCGACGACAACGTGCACTTCCAGAACAGCATGCAGATGATCGATGCGCTGATCAAGGCGGGCAAGCAATTTCAATTGATGATCTATCCGAACAAAACCCACAGCATCGCGGGCGCCGACGCACGGGCGCACCTGTTCCATATGATTGACGATCACTTTATGAGGGAGTTGAAGTAGCGGCTGCATTACTTTTTTTTGTCGGGCTTGCGTGACGAACTCACCCGGTGGGTGCTGTCTTTGCCGGAACCTTCTCGAGATGAAGTTTCTTTGGAAGAACTTCCCTTTGCCGCGCTGTCCTTGGAGGAACTTTCTTTGCTGGAGCCTTCCGACTTGGATTTATCGTCTTTCTTAGAGTCGCCCTTGGAGTCGCCGCTGCCGCCGTCGGACGAAGGGGCATGAGATTTATTGGCGTAGTCGGTGACGTACCAGCCGGATCCTTTGAACTGAACGGCAGGCGCGGAAATCATCTGCTCGACGCGCCCCCCGCATTCGGGGCACTTCTTGACCATCCTGTCGGAAAACTTTTGGATTTTCTCGAACTGATGACCGCACTTTTCGCACTTGTATTCGTAGAGAGGCATGGTTTCTAAGAGAGTTGTGAGGAAAATCTTTCTTCCTATTGATTTTAGGGGCGAGGGTTCGAGTGCGTCAATTCAGTCAACGCGAGTGGTAGACTCCGGCCATGAAGGACGCTGAAGGGAAAAGCGGCGAGGCTGAGGTCGCGAGACACGACAGCAATGCGTCAAGGAAGTTGGCTACGGTCGCTACCGGGCCAGCACTTTATCTGGTAGCGACGCCGATCGGCAATCTGGAGGACATCACGCTGCGCGCGGTGCGAGTGTTGAAGGAAGTGGATGTGATCGCGTGCGAAGATACGCGGCAGACGCAGAAATTGCTGAATCATTACGGAGTCACGACGCGTACCATCAGCTACCACGAACACAACGAGATGACGCGATCGGCGGAACTGGTGAAGGAAATGCAGGAGGGCGCGAGCATTGCGTTGGTGACGGATGCGGGCATGCCGGGAATATCCGACCCGGGATTTAGGCTGATTTCGCTGGCCATTCGGCATCATTTGCCGGTCGTGCCGATTCCGGGGGCGTCGGCATTTTTGGCGGCGCTGGTCGCCAGTGGGCTGCCGACCGATTCCTTTCGCTTCAGCGGGTTTCTGCCGGCAAAGCGCGGAGAGCGTCGGGCGGAGCTGGAAGCGATCAAAACTTCGCCGCGCACCCAGGTTTTCTATGAAACGCCGCACCGGATCGTGGAGGCGCTTTCGGACGTGGTCGAGGTCTTAGGGCAAGACCGGCATGTGGTGATTGCGCGCGAAGTCACCAAGCTGCACGAAGAGTTTTTGCGCGGGCGCGCGGGCGAAGTGCTGGAGAATTTGAAGGCGCGCGATGGAGTGAAGGGAGAGATCACTTTGCTGATTGGGAAGGCTGAGGAAGGGGATGCCCGTGTGGAGACGCACTCCGCCCGCCTTTCGGTTCGGCAAAGGGTCGAACAGATTACCGTGGAGGAGAAAGTCGATGAGAAGGCCGCGCTGAAGAGAGTCGCGAAAGAACGCGGGATTTCGAAGAGCGAAGCGTACCGGGAGTTGCAGAGGAGTAAGTGAAAGCTTTCGAGCTTCGCTCGAATGGACAGCCGAGGGCGGCTGTCCCCACACAAACCTACTGCTGTTGCTATTTTCCCGCCAGCTCCCGCTTGACCGCCTCGCTGACTACCTTTCCATCGACACGCATGCCCGCGCCGGAGAAGCGGGCCATGGCGTTCTTCATCACGGTGCCCATGTCTTTCATGGTGGGCGAACCCATCTCGGCGATCACGGCTTTCACTCCGGCAACCACTTCGGCCTCGCCGGCGGCTTTGGGCAGGTAGCTTTCGATCAGTATGATCTCAGCGGCTTCTTTGTCGGCCATTTCCTGGCGTCCGCCTTTGGTGAATTGCTCTACGGAATCTTTACGCTGTTTGATCAGCGTGGCGAGGACGGCCTGCGACTCTTTGTCGTCGAGCGGCGCCATCTTTTCGATCTCGCGATTCTTGAGTGCGGACTTCACCATGCGCAGCGTGGAGAGGCGCTGCTCCGCGCGCGCTTTCATGGCGGCGGTGATGTCTTTCTGGATCTGTTCGGAGAGGCTCATAGTGCGGCAATTATAGCGGAGGAACCGGGGTCCAAGAGCAGTCGAGCTTCGCTCGACAAGACAGCCCCTTCGACTTCGCTCAGGGCAGGCTTGGCGGCTGTCTCCACATAAGCATCCCGGTAAGTTTTGTAAATTCCGCAATCAGTCCGTCACCAAAAGACGGTGTCACGCATCTGATGCTGAGGAGGAAACAACCATGAGCAGAGTCGCAATTTGGGCGCAACTTGAAGCCAAACCGGGAAAAGAAAAAGAGGTGGAAGAATTCCTGAAGTCAGCCCAGCCGCTGGCAGAGCGGGAGCCGGGCACGCTTAGCTGGTACGCAATTAAGATGGGACCTGGAAAATACGGAATCTTCGATACTTTCGCCGACGAGAACGGCCGCAATGCCCACCTGAACGGAGAAATTGCCAAAGCGCTGTTTGCCAAAGCCAAAGATCTTTTTTCCAAACCGCCGGATATTGTCAAGCCGGAAGTTCTCGCAGTGAAATCCACGCGCTCTTGACGGGCATTCCTGCGGGGCAGGATAGCGAGAGTATTTCGGAACTCGCCAACCTTCCGATAGACTACTGAAGAACCAACTTCCCATATCTTCAGGACAGTCTATTTATGTTGCACAAAAACCGTCTTTTTACTCCTGGGCCCACGCCGTTGCTGCCAGCGGCGCAACAGGCCATGGCTTCATTCACCGCGCATCATCGCACCGCTGACTTCCGGGCGTTGTTTCAGCGAGTGCTCGCAGATATGAAAGAATTCGTCGGCACGCAGAATGATGTGCTGGTCCTGGCGAGCTCAGGCACGGGCGCGATGGAAGCGTCAGTTTCAAATCTGACATCGCCGGGCGACAAGGTTTTGGTGCTCACTGCGGGAAACTTCGGCGAGCGCTGGACCGGGCTAGCCAAAGCCTTCGGCTGCAGCGTCGATGTGTTGAGCGGGCCCTACGGCGAGACTTTTTCGTTGAGTGAGATTCGCGCGAGGCTTACGCCCGAAGTGCGAGCTGTCTTCGTCCAGGCGACGGAGAGTTCGACTGGCGTGCGCCACGATGTGCAGGGCATTGCGAAACTCGTGCGTGGCAACGGCGATAACACCCTGCTGGTGGTGGATGCGATCACTGGCCTGGGCACCACTCACCTTGATGTCGACGGCTGGGGCGTGGATGTAATTATCGGTGGTTCGCAGAAGGCGCTGATGATTCCGCCTGGCCTGGCGTATTGCGCGGTGAGTGAGCGCGCATGGCAGAGGATGGAGAGCACTAAGTCTCCGCGCTTTTACTTTGATCTGCGTAAGGAGCGAAAGGCAGCGGCAAAAGGCGAGTCGGCTTATACGCCGCCAACTTCTCTGTTTGCGGCACTGGGAGCGGCATTGGAGTTTATCCGCGGAATGGGTGACGGGGATTTGCGTAAGGGCCGCGAAGCACTGGTCGATAACGCAGAACTCTGCGCCGAAATGACTCGCGCGGGCGTGCAAGCGCTGGGATTGAAACTCTTCGCAGCGTCGCCCGCAGCCGCACTCACGGCGATCCGTTCACCGCAAGGCATTGATTCCGGAAAGCTCATCAAGGAATTTCGCGAGTCGTTCGATGCGGTAGTGGCGAATGGCCAAGGTGAGATGAAAGGCCAGCTATTTCGCATCGCCCACATCGGCTACTACGACTATCTCGATACGATCGGCATTCTGGGAGCGCTCGAGCATGTGCTGGCGCGCTGCACGGGCAAGAGCATCGACTACGGCGCGAGCGTGCGCGCGGCCCAGGAAGTCTACGCGCGCGCACTATCTCCCAAACAACAAGCTGTGGAGGCTTGAGAGGGCCGATGCGCTCTCGATTAGTTGACGGTGAACGTCATGCTATTGGACGTTTCCGGCATAGTTCCGCCGCCGTAAATGCCGCCCGCCGTGCCCGGATTGGTGACGGTAACGGTGACCATCCCAGCGGTGGCGACGGACGCGGCGGGAATGGCGGCAGTCATCTGGTTGGCGCTCACGTGCGTCGTGCTCTGCGCCGCGCCGTTCCAGTTGATAACAGCGTTGCCGTTAAAGTTGGTGCCATTCACCGTCAGCACGAAGGACGGGCTTCCTGCGGTCATGCTGCTGGGAGCAAGCTGGCTCATGGTAGGCGTGGTTCCGGCAACGGTGGGAGTGGTGGCTGTGGATTTGGAGTTATAGCCACCACAGGCCAGGCCTGCTGCGAGAAGTCCGGCGAGCATTATTATTTTCGCAAGTCTCATAAACGTCCTCCGGCGGCGTTCCGCCCGAAGAGAGCTTAGGAGAAGCGTCTAATCGCTTTGTCAGGGCGCCGTCATTTTAATGTCAAGGTTTTGTCAGACTGAACGCCTGGAATCAAAGGACCGAAAGACCCCTTGAAAATTGTCATAGCAGAAAAAATCTCATCCGCCGCGCTTGAGCAATTAAAGGAAGCGGAGTGGACTGTTTTAACCGCCGACCAATTGGATGGCAAACTTTGCGAGCATCTGGAAACGGCCGACGCGCTTATTGTCCGCTCGGTCGTGCAGGCGGATGCGGCGCTGCTGTCGCATGCCAAGAAGCTGCGCGTAATTGGCAGGGCTGGCGTGGGCGTTGACAACATTGACCTCGAGGCGGCCACGCGCCAGGGCATTGCGGTGATGAACACGCCCGGAGCAAACGCGGTGGCCGTGGCGGAACAGACGCTGGGCATGATGCTGGCGATGGCTCGGCATCTTTGCCGGGCAGATGTGCTCATGCATGCCGGCCGCTGGGAAAAGAAATCGTTGCAAGGCACGGAGCTGCGAGGAAAGACGCTGGGAATCGCCGGCCTGGGTCGAATTGGGATGGAAGTCGCCCGCCGGGCGCGTGCATTCGGAATGACGCTGGTGGCGCATGATCCGTTTGTTTCCGCTGGTGTGGCCAAGGAGCAAGGGATCCGGCTGACGAGTTTGGATGAGCTTTACGCGTCGGCCGATTACATCACGCTGCATGTCGGGCTCACCCCTCAGACGACGGGAATGATTAACGCGGCCTCGCTTAAGAAAATGAAGAAGGGCGTCCGGTTGGTGAACTGCGCGCGCGGCGAATTGATTCATGAGAGTGATTTGATCGCTGCGCTCAAACAGGGGCATGTTGAAGCCGCCGCGCTGGATGTTTTTACAGAAGAGCCTTTGAAACAATCGCCGCTACAGGCAATGGAAAATGTAATTCTCACGCCGCACATCGGCGGCGCGACTGCCGAGGCGCAGGAAGCCGTGGGCGTCCAGATTGCGCAACAGGTGCGGGAGTATCTCAAGCATGGCGTTATACAGAATGCGGTCAACGTGCCCTCAGTGTCTGCCGAAGAGTATGCGGACATGCATCCCTACATTGTGCTGGCGGAGCGCATGGGAGCATTTCTGGCGCAGATTTCGGAAGGCTCGATCGAAGAAATTTCGCTGCGCTACAGCGGACATATCGCTGAGTGGAAGACGGATCTGATTCGCAACGCGGCTATCAAAGGGATTCTTAATCAAACTTTGGATGAGAAGGCTAACCTGGTGAATGCGGCTTCGCTTGCGCAGAGTCGCGGCCTTCGCGTGCATGAAGCTCACAAAGCCAAGGGCTCGACCGGAGGCGCGGGGAGCGTGCTCTCGATCTTCTTGAAGAGTTCGAAGGAAGAGCACATGGTGAAAGGCGCCGTTCTTCGTGGGACTGCGCCACGGCTTTTGCACATTGATGAGATTGACGTGGAAGCACCATTGGAGCGCGACCTGATTTACTTGCGGAACCGCGATGTTCCGGGCGTGATTGGAAAAGTGGGAACGATTCTGGGCGAAGGTCAGATCAATATTGCTGACTTCTCGCTGGGACGCCGCAGCGTTGAAGCGTCCGCCGAGACCCGTGAAGCAATTGCCGTGGTTCACGTGGACGGTGCCGTTCCCGACGAAGTGCTGAAAAAGCTTGAAGGGATTCCGGCAGTGCGACAGGCGAAGGCGGTGCGGCTGTTC
>DATNMU010000038.1:0-19069 GCA_035602195.1 Candidatus Acidiferrum sp. | reverse complement strand
AAGAGATGCAGGCGCTCCGTGAGCGATGCAGACCTTCTTCGGGTGATGGCCATCTCGAGCTGTTCAAAACAACAAAAAAATACGACGGAAAAGTTGGGCGAGAGCAGCATGGTTATCCTACTATCGCTGAACTTCCCATATGAGAATCAGAAATGCCTCCTGATGTTGTTCCCCGCCGGGCAGGTTGGACGCCTCTTCTCGACCTACCACAATTTCACGGCGATCCGAGACCGCGATCTTGGCCGGCAATCTGCACGGTTATCCCTCATCCGCTGAACTTTCCCGTACGAATCCTCCTCCAGCGATTTTCGGCAGAGAGGCTGTTCCAATGGGCTAGAACATATCGCTGAAGAGAATTCATTGGTGACTCCTTTGATGCACGGCCGAAATCACAGACTGCCAGGTTCGGACGCTGCCGCTGATCTTCACAACGACGTCTTCGATGCGCGAACCGGGGTCTGCTTGTATCTGTAGAGCAATCTGTCCGTACCACTTCGCCTTTTGCTCATCCGTGCGACCTGCTTTCAGTGATCCTTATCAGAGCGGGCTTCTCCGACCGTTCAATCCCGAAGTGGCGTCTGTAAAACACGATTGAGTCCTCCGAATATTCAGTGATTAGTTGGAGGCGTTCACTAGCGGGAACTCTGGAGCTCTGTGTGAACCGCATCCGCGATGCCGTGCCGAGTTGATGCTGCCGTCGAAGCAGGGACCCAAATTTCCACAAAGGGCATCCATCATTTCCCCCTCACAGGTCCAGCAGGAGGCACGTCAGGTTCCGATCAACGTCCTCTGACGGAGCTGCGATTTCTGCGATATGGGCGACTCCGAAGTTGGGAATCGCCTTGTAAGGATCATGTAAGTGTCCGGCGGCTGACAAGATGTCCGAATTCCGGGACGAGAGATCGGAATTCGCTCGCCCTCATTGTGGATGGCGACGCAAACCTCTAGGAAAGCGTGACTAGTGACGCTACACAAAAGGAAACTAACGGACACTCTGGCAACGCTCAAGCTTGTCAATTCGGTGGAGCATTGCAGCATGCGAGGACGAGCTGTGTGCAAAGGAACTGTGAACCCAGAATGTGGTAAGCGCCCCGGCCTCAGCTTTCGACTTTGGCATTCGTAGTGCAATAGCAGCGGTTGGTGACGACAGCACAACCAGCATTTATGGAACGGGTAGCAAAAGCAGGTTGGAGGTGGAAATGACCGCAGGAGAAGCAGCACCGTCGAACGCGGTCTGGAGCATGTCTGCGTCAATCGCGTCGGGTGAACGGAGTTTCAGGAGGCGCCAGAACAGGCGTCTGAGATCCAGGTGAAGTCGGCTTTGGAGCGGACTTCCGGAAGGAAAAAGAGCAGCTAGCAGGTGGAGAAGCACGATGCATAACGCGGTATCACAGCAGAGGTCGATACGGAGTGCCGCTCCCACTTGCGTTCCCGATGACGGTGTGGTTCACGTCGACCAGTTGGCCAAGGGTCCATTTTAAGGAGAAGAAGACAATGAGTGCGATGAGTGCAACCAGCAACCTGACGGTGGTGGGCACACGGAAAGAGACCGACAGCCTCGGTGAAGTGGATGTACCGAGCGCCAAACTGTGGGGAGCGCAAACGCAACGGTCGCTCGAACACTTCAACATTGGGAAGGATCTGGTCCCGCGCGAGATGATCGCGGCTTACGCAACTCTGAAGAAAGCCGCTGCGAATGCAAACCACGCAGGCGAGCGGCTTGACGACCAGCGTCACAAGCTGATTGTTCAAGTCTGTGACGAGATCCTCGCGGGCCAGCATGAGGACATGTTTCCTCTGCACGTCTGGATGACGGGGAGCGGCACGCAATTCAACATGAATGTGAATGAGGTGATTTCCAACCGCTGCTGCCAGCTTGCAGGTACGCCGGTCGGCAGCAAGACGCCAGTTCATCCTAACGACCACGTCAACATGTCGCAGTCTTCCAACGATTCCTTTCCTACGGCGATGAACATTGCAGCAGCAGTAAACGTGAAAGAGCGACTCATGCCGGCGGTTAAGACCCTGCGTGATTCAATCGCAGCCAAGGTTGAGGAATGGAAGGACGTTGTGAAGATCGGTCGCACACACATGCAGGACGCCACGCCGATCACCCTTGGTGAGGAATGGTCGGGCTACTCAGGCATGCTTAGCGACGATCTCGAGCGTATCGAGGATGCATTGCATGGTGTGTATCGCCTGGCGCTTGGCGGAACGGCCGTAGGAACGGGCATCAATGCAGCTCCCGATTTCGGCGATGCATCCGCTGCCGAGATTTCGAAGCTTACCAATCTGCCCTTTATGAGCGCTCCCAACAAATTCACGGTGCAGGGCGCCCATGATGCGCTGGTACAGCTCTCGGGCACACTCCGCACTCTCGCGGTCTCGCTCTACAAAATCGCCAATGACATTCGGTTGATGTCCTGCGGCCCGCGTGCCGGTTTCGCCGAGTTGGTAATCCCGGCAAACGAGCCAGGCTCATCGATCATGCCGGGCAAAGTGAACCCAACTCAGGCCGAGGCGCTGACCATGATCGCCGTGCAGGTAATGGCCAACGATGTAGCGGTGGGCTTCGGCGGCGCGGGCGGCTATCTGGAGATGAATGTCTATAAGCCTCTCATCATCTTCAACGTTACTCACTCCATCACGATCATGACCGACGGATGCACCAACTTCCGCAAATTCCTCATTGAGGGGACGAAGCCGAATTTGAAGAAGATCAAGGAATACGTGGACCGTTCCCTGATGCTGGTAACCGCCCTCTCGCCCGTCATCGGCTACGACAAGTCGTCGAAGATTGCGCATTACGCGCTCGACAACGACCTCACGCTCAAACAAGCCGCACTGAAGCTGGGATTTGTAACGGAAGCCGAGTTCGACCGCGTCGTCGATCCGGCGAAGATGGTCCATCCGTACGTTGCAAAAGCCAGCTGAGGACAAATTGCACTTTCTGCAGATACGACACTGAAGGTTTCGAAGACGAAGGAAAAAACATATGACGACCAATAAGCGCGGGATTGAATTGCTTCACGATCCAGCTCTCAACAAGTCAACAGCCTTTTCCGAAGCCGAAAAGCAGGCACTCGGAATCGTTGGCCTGGTACCCGATGTCATCGAGACCGAAGATCTGCAGTTAAGCCGGGTGATGATGCAACTCGGCCACAAGACCACAGACCTCGATCGCTACATTTACCTGATCAATCTGCTCGACCACAACGAAACACTGTTCTATCGGGCTGTGATGTCCGACCCGGCTCGCTTTCTACCGATCGTGTACGACCCGACCATCGGGGAAGCCTGCCTAAAGTTCGGACATATTTATCGCCAGGCGCGCGGCATGTATCTGTCGATCACGCGCCGCGGCAAAGTGAAGGATATTTTGAAAAACTGGCCGCAGAAAGATGTGCGATTCGTCTGCGTCACAGATGCCGGACGCATTCTCGGCCTCGGTGACCTCGGCGCAAATGGCGCCGGCATCCCTATTGGCAAGCTACAGCTCTACACCGCCTGCGCCGGAGTACCGCCGCAACACCTTCTTCCTATGTACCTCGACGCGGGCACAAACAACGAGCAGTACCTGCGCGATCCCCTGTACTTGGGTATGCGCAAGACCCGCCCGGCGACTGCGGACCTTTATTCTTTCGTCGACGAATTCGTCGAAGCGGTACAGGAGGTGTTTCCGAAGTGCTGCATTCACTTTGTGGATTGGACGGGTACGGATGCAGTGCACTTGCTCCAGCGCTACCGCGACAAGTACTGCGTCTATAACGACGACGTACAGGGTACGGCTGGGATCACTCTTGCGGGGATGATCAATGCGGCCAAACTCAAGGGCACAAAACTGAAGGACGAAAAGTACCTGTTCCTCGGCGCGGGCTCGGCCGGTATCGGCCTTGCCAACCTGCTTTGTTCTGCTCTTGTTGCGCAAGGCATGACGCTCAAGGAAGCGCAGTCACGAGTCTACATGTTCGACATCAACGGCCTGTTGGAATCGACGCGTAAAGACCTAGTCGATTTCCAGAAGCCGTACGCACACCAACACCCGCCGACGCGGGATTTTGTGGCTGCCATCGAGAGCATCAAGCCGACGACGATCATCGGCGTGAGCACGATTGGCGGGGCGTTCAACCAGAAAGTTGTTGAAAGTATGGCGAAGATTAACGACCGCCCTGTAATCCTTGCGCTATCCAACCCGACCGAGCATGCCGAGTGCACCGCGGAACAAGCCTATACCTGGTCGAAGGGCAAAGCGATCTATGCGGCCGGCGTGCAGTTCGAACCCGTCCGCTACAACGGCCAGACATTTCTGCCCGGACAAGCAAACAACTTTTACATATTCCCGGCGGTTGGTATGGCGATCTTCGCCACGCAGGCGAAGCGTGTCACAGACGAGATGTTTATTGAGGCCGGGCAGGCAGTTGCGGATCAAGTGCCGTCCGATTTACTGAAGCAAGGGCTACTTTACCCGCTGCAGTCGAACATTCTGGAGACCGAGATTCAGACTGCCGCCCGCGTGGCGAAGGTGGTCTTCGATGCGGGACTTGCCGGCGTCAAGCGCCCCGCCGACATGGTTGCGTTCATTCGTGAGCATGTTTACAAGCCGGAATACAAGACACAACTTGAGCCGGTAGCCGCAGTCGCCTGAGTGGCTCGCAGAATGGCAGGGTGGGGCAGTGGGTACGCGCTCGACTGCTTCATTCCCAGAGAGGGAACGCACTCGAATAGGAAACGGACATATGGCAGAGCTGGCAGTGAAAATATCGTCGCTCCTTGAATCCGTGGCGCGAGATCTTTCCGTAGAACGCAAGACTTCGCTCGACAACCTGGTAGGCGCGGCGCTGAGTGAATACCTGCTCTCTTCGCCGCGCCGCATGTACCAGATTTCGACTTCAACTGCTCTGGTCGAGGGTGTGTACTCGGGCTCGCTTTCTTCTTGGACACTTCTGAAGGAAGGCGACTTTGGCCTCGGCACCTTTGAAGGGCTCGATGGCGAGATGGTCATTCTCGACGGCGAGATATATCAAGCCTCCGGGAACGTGCGGCAGCGCTCGGATGAGTTTCTCGTCCCGTTCGCCTCTGTCACGCACTTTCGCGAAGACGCGCTTTTTCAAATCGATGAGGTCGAATGTTTGAAAGACATTGAACTGGCATGCGATGTACAGCGAATTTCGGAAAATCTTTTTTACGCCATACGTGTGGATGGTGTTTTTGAAGCGCTGCATGCACGTGCAGTGCATCCGGTTCCACAGGGATCGCGACTTTTAGACGCTGCGAAAACGCAGATGGAGTTCCACTTCCACAATGTCGAGGGCACCCTCGTCTGCCTCTGGTCACCACGGTATTCGAGTTCGTTCAGCATACCGGGATACCATTTTCACTTTATTTCGAAGGACCGCAAAAAAGGCGGCCACGTCCTCGACTGCTCCGCGCGGCAACTTCAGGCACGCGTTCAGATTGTGTCCCAGTACGACGTTCGGCTGCCGGAATCAGGATCTTTCTTGACGACCAATTTGGACAAGGACCCAGCCTCCGATCTCACCAAGGCGGAGTAAACAACGTACGGGATCAAGAGAATGGCTACTGCGCAACAGATCGCAAATCGGAGAACTGAAGCGGCTCTGAAGAAAAGGACCGGAGCCGACGTAGCGGTAGAGACTAGACAGAGCAAATGGACCGAGCGGGCGGTGGTCGCTGCCATAGGCCCGGGATGGGTGGTTTTACGCGGCTTGAAGAACGCCGGTACGAGATTATGAGAAAGTCAGCATCCAAACTTGTTTGTCTGCTGTGGGCCGTCTGGTATGGCTTTGCGGCCACGGCTTTTTCGCAGGCCGCGCAAGAGGAACCAACGCCCGGCCCGGATAGTCATGAGACCGGTCAGGGCCCGCACGGGCACCTCTTGGGACACTGGGGCGGCGAGCGGACGCGTTTGGAACAGCGCGGAGTTAAATTCGATTTTCAATACGTCAGTGAATCGCTTAGGAACATCAAGGGCGAACACCAGGAGCGATTTGCAAGTTGGAATCGCTTCCGGGGAACGGTAGACATTGATCTCGGCACGCTGGTCGGTGAGCAAGGATTGTATTTTCACGCGACAGCGCTGTGGCAGGGCGGCGGCAATCTAGGAGCATATCTTGGGCTCCTGACTAGCCCGAGCGGGATGTCGAGCGCGAATACTTGTCGCCTCGATTCTTGGTGGATCGAGAAGCGGTGGCTGGATAAACGTCTCACCGCACGGGTTGGTCAGTTCGCGGAGCAAGATTTCTACGGAGCCGACCACTACGCAGCGTCCTTCATCTTCGAGCCGATGGGCTATGCGTTGGGAAATTTGTTTACTACGCTTGAGTCGTTCGATCCTCCCTCGACGCCGGCCGTGGAAGTCCGCGTGGCACCGCTCCGAAATCTCTATGTGAAATCGATGGTAGCGGCTGCGGTGCGCTCGCCCTTTTCGCAGAACCCTACGGGCCTGGTTCCGACGTTCAATGGAACTCCCGTTAGCGTCTCGGAGATTGGCTTTACTCCGGGCAGGAAGGCGTCCTCCGTTCGCGCCTTCGACAATGTCGAGAACCGCAAGGGATATTCCGGCCTCTACCAGTTCGGCGCTTCCTACAATCCCGCAAAGTTCACGTCGCCGACGAGTGTGACGCCGCGGTCGGGCAACTATCTTCTGTATTGGATGGCCAGCCAGGCTCTTTGGCGCGTGGACCCAAAAGCGGCAAAAGGTTTGGACGCTACGTTCGCCTACGACTGGAGCCCGGCGGACATCAATCGTAACAACAGGCTGCTCACGACGGGAGTGCGGTTCAACGAGCCGCTGCCGGTGGTTTTTACAACACCATGTCGTTGGGTTATGTGCGAAACAGCGTGAGCGCGCAGTTCCTTTCGCCCGGCACGCCTGCATGGAAGACAGAGCAGGGGGCTGAGTTCAACGCGCTGCTGGGTGTTGCGCCCATGCTCCTTGTGCAGCCGGTCATTCAGTACTACGCGAACGTGGGAGGGGGCGCGCAGCGCGCCGTAGTTTTCGGATTCAGAACCAAGGTGGAGTTCTAAAAAACGTTCCGTGTCATTTGCGGTTGGACACGCGAGGAAAGGAGATCGTGCATGAATGTGAGCGGACTGGTGGGAGCGCTATTGCCTGTATTTTTTGTTCTGGCGCTGGGCTATGGCGCCGGCAAAGGCGACGCATTCGATGCCAACCAAGCGGCTGGACTGAGCAAGCTTGCGGTTTCGTTCGCATTGCCCGCGTCTCTATTTGTCGGCATGACCGAGATCCCCAGGAATCTGCTTCTGCAGCAAGGCCGTCTCGTTCTTGCGTTGATGCTGGCTCATGTTGGCCTTTTTTTCGTTGCTTGGGTTGTATTGGGATTCATACAAAGCTTGCGCGGAACACCGGCGATCCTTTACGCCCTTATGCTGTCGACATCCGCTACCCCGGTCTTTGGTTTAGCCGTTCTCCGGCCGATCCTGGGTCCTACCGCCACTGGCGCAGTGGGACTGGTCGCCTTATCGATTAACCTCGTGGTGCCTGCAACTGTCGTTTTATTAGAGGTAGATGCGGCGAAGCATCGGGGCATCGCCAAGGAGCGTTCGAATTCGAATCCTGTCCTGACTGGATTGGCGTCAGGTTTGAAATCACCGCTCCTCTGGGCGCCAATTGTCGGAATTGGTATCGTCCTCGCCAAAGTACCCCTGCCGCGAGTGATCGCCGCATGCTTTCAGTTGATAGGTTCCACGACTTCCGGTGTTGCTGTCTTTGCCGTAGGCCTGGTGCTGGCGGCTCACGCGTTTCAATTTTCCCGCGTTGTTTTCCTCGGCACCCTCGGCCGTCTCGTCGTACAAAATGTCGTCCTGCTGGTTCTCCTGCGGTTACTGCACGTCGACAGTCCATTCGCGCGTGAGGCGCTAATATGCTGCAGCTTCCCCTTGGCCACCGTTGTTGTGCTCTTTGCCGCGCGATATAAGTCCTCCGAATCTGAAACGGCATCCATGCTTTTATTTTCAACGCTTTCTTTAGCAATTACGGTCCCAATCATTCTATGGCTTACGCATCATTGGCCCGTGTAAACAGCAATTTGGGGTAATTTCACAGCTGACAAAAGGAGAAATAATATGGCAACCGTTACCTCCGCAAACCATCCTGATGTCGTCCTCATTGGTGCAGGCATAATGAGCGCTACACTCGCGGTCATCCTGAAAGAGCTCGATCCCAAGCTGAAAATCGAAATCCATGAAGTTCTTGGAAGCGAGGCGCAAGAGAGCTCCAATGCATGGAACAACGCCGGCACCGGCCATGCTGCGCTTTGTGAACTGAATTACACGCCGGAGAAAACTGACGGCAGCATCGACATTTCCAAGGCTCTGCAGGTCAACACCGAGTTCGACCTCTCGCGTCAGCTGTGGGCCTATCTGGTGACGAAGGGAGCGATAAAGGACCCGCAGTCGTTCCTCCATCCCGTACCTCACATGAGTTTCGTGCGCGGGGTCGATAATCGGAATTTCCTGAGGAAACGTTATGCTGCGCTTTCGAGCCATCCTCTTTATTACGGGATGGAATACTCGGAGGACAAAAAGCAGATCGAAGAATGGATTCCGCTGGTTATGGAAGGGCGTGACCCGGATGACGTGGTTACGGCTACGCGCATGTTGACCGGTACGGACGTGGACTACGGCGCACTCACAAAGGATCTGCTTGATTCACTCGAAGGGAAGGATGGAGTGTCCATTCATTTCTTCAGCCGAGTGCAGGATCTCGAGCGCGATGGGGACGCCTGGCGTGTGGAAGTCAGGGACGAACAGACTGGCGATAACCGATACGTGCAAGCAAGGTTTGTTTTTATCGGCGCCGGCGGCGGGTCCTTGCGTCTGTTGCAAAAATCGGGGATTCCGGAAGGGCGGGGCTATGCCGGATTTCCAGTAAGCGGAATTTGGCTGCGTTGCGATAGCCCGGAAGTCTCTTCTCGTCACCATGCGAAGGTCTACGGCAAAGCTTCGGTCGGTTCACCGCCGATGTCCGTCCCGCATCTCGACACACGGCACATCGAAGGCAAAGTTTCTGTGCTTTTCGGGCCCTATGCAGGCTTCTCGACGAAGTTTCTCAAGCATGGATCCTATCTCGATCTCTTCGGCTCCATCGACCCTGAAAACCTACTGCCGCTGTTGGCTGTAGGCAGGGATAACGTGGCTCTCACAGAATATCTGATAGGGCAGGTCATCGAGTCCTCGGACGAGCGGTTCGCCGCACTGCGTGAGTTTTATCCGAATGCAAACGAGGAGGATTGGAGACCCGAAGTAGCAGGACAACGAGTGCAGATCATCAAGAAGGACCCAGTGAACGGCGGAATTCTGCAATTCGGCACCGAGCTCGTTACCGCGTCCGATGGTTCCATAGTTGCCATGCTCGGCGCCTCACCGGGTGCCTCAACTGCAGTCTGGATCATGCTTGAGGTCATTAAGCGCTGCTTCCGGGACAAACTGACGAACGCAGGATGGACGGGCAAGTTGAAGGACATGATTCCTTCCTACGGGCAATCTCTGATCGACAATCCGGATCTGTGCCAGCGTGTGCGCGCAGAAACGGCGGCGGTATTGCACATCAACAGCATCTCGACTAAGCAGAAGAAATCCCCGTCCGGGAAAACTGCGGCATGATCGAAAACAACAAGGAGACTGAATATGATTCGCGCTTATCGGTTGTACACGGGGCCTGATGGGAACTCACACGTAGTACGTGGAAGTGTGAATGGTGCCAAGTTGGTGGATGCGAAGTCGGTTGAGTTCAAAGAGACGCCCGCACATTCCACTTTTGACTGGCACAACGACCCAACTCCTCAGTACGTCATTACGTTGGCCGGCGTGCTCGAATTTGCGACGGTCGGCGGCGAGACGTTTACCCTCCATCCGGGTGACGTGCTTGTGGCAGAGGACCACACCGGTTCAGGCCACAAATGGCGCCTGATCAATGACGAACCGTGGAAACGCGCTTACGTCATCTTCAAAGAAGGCGCGAATACGCAGTTCGTGCCGGATGGAGCCTAGGGGGTGATATGACTGAGGTTGTACTGGATCGAATTCACGTCGCCTTCACCATCATGTATTCACTACCTGTTTCCGCAGCTCACGGCCTTACGCGTTACGCGTCGGTCTGTTGTGGTGGGCTTTCGGGATGTCCTCGCGGCGATTTACTTTGTCGTCGTCTATCGCATGTTCCGCGGCAAGATCACGGCTATGAGCGGTGAATACGGAGATTGACGAGTCCACAATGCCATGTCGAGACACTCGAAATCGCGTTCGGCTTTGCTGGCTGGCGCGACATTGTCTCTCGTGCTGCAATCGGGCAGTTGTGCTCTCGCTCAGAGTGCGCCCGTCTCATGGAATCATCCGTGGCACTCTTCCGATGAACAGCGGTTTGTGCGTGATGCACTCGCTGAACATATCGAGGATCTACCTCACAATGCCATCAGGACGTACTCCCTGGCCGAGCTCATCGATATGGCGGAATCAAATAACCCTGAAACGCGTGTTGCCTGGGAGCGTGCTCGTGCTCAGGCGGCGAGCCTTGGAGTAGCGCGGAGTGAGTTATATCCGACTCTGGCGGCTGCTGCGTTGTCACAAACCAGTCGGGAAGAAATCTTCTTCGGAAGTCGCTTCTACGGGCAACGGGCGCAGGACTTTGAGGTCGCACTGGACCTGAGTTATACGATTCTTGATTTTGGTGCCCGCCGCGGCCGAATCAACGCAGCTAGGGCTCAACTCTTGGCCGCAAATTTCGCCTTCAACGACACTCACCGCATCGTCATCTACCAGGTCGAGCAGTCATACTACCGCCTTTTGAGCTCCATGGGACAGGAGGACGCCGCGCGAGCCAGCCTATCCAATGCCGAAGCTGTCCAAGAGGCGGCGGAGGATAGGCTCGCGCATGGTCTCGCAACTCTGCCCGACGTATTAGAGGCTCGAAGCGCTACCGCCCAAGCTGAGTACGATCTGCAATCTGTGCTTGGAGCTGAGGCGATCGCTCGGGGGGACCTGGCAACAGCGGTGGGCGATCGCGCTTCTTTGACGATCAAGGTCCAACCGCTCGACCAGTTGCCAATGCCGGATTCGATGAGTAACACGGTCGAGGACGCAATCGACCGGGCCGTCAGTCAACGCCCAGATCTAATGCAACAGGTTGCCGAAATACGATCCGCAAATGCCAGAGTGCAGGAGGCCCGCTCAGCTTACTATCCGGCCCTGAGTCTCAACGCCAGTCCAACCGCGCAATCGGACTATGGGATCCAGTCGCCGTATGATTGGGCCCACACAGCGGGCCTGACCGGTGGACTCAGTTTCAGTCTCAAGTGGACGATCTTTGATGGAGGCGCAAGGAAGAACACACTCTTACAAGCGCGCTCTAACGTTCGGGAGGCTGAAGCACAAGCTGAAGTCAAACGCAACCAGATTGCGGACGAGGTCTGGACGGCATATTCCAACCTGAACACTGCGTTGCGTCAGCGGCAGGCAGCCGTCGCACTTCTCGGAGCCGCCAGCCAGTCTTATGAAGCGGCTCTCCAATCGTACAACTACGGGGTGCGCAGCTTGCTGGACGTTACGGCCGCACAGCGCACTCTCGCGCAAGCCCGGTCGGCGGATGTCTATGCCCGCACCCAGGTGCTTACCTCGTTCGCGGGCCTGGCGTTCCGCACAGGAGATTCGATCCAATCAACAAAGAGGTCCCAACCATGAGTGCGAATCGCATTGCTAGATTGCGCTATGGGTTGCCGCTCGCCACTTTGTCTCTGACCAGCTGCGGGAGAGCTCCTTCGTTCGACATTCTTGGCTCGTTTTTTCCGGCGTGGCTGATCTGTTTCGTCGTGGCCATCTTGCTTACAGTCCTCTCACGAGAACTTCTGCGGCGATCTGTGGAGATTGTTTGGCCGATTGTGACATATCCGAGCCTGACCGCATTCTTCGCATTTGCGTTGTGGCTCACGTTGTTTCGCTAGATAGGGAGCATTAAGCAATGAACACCGAGACGAATAGGGGATCTCGCAGGTTAGGGCTTTCGGTCAGCATCGGAATCGTGGCTGGCGCCGTGATCCTCGGACTGATCGTGCTTTATCACCAAAATTTCTATCCTCGGACTGAAGATGCCGAAGTCTTCGCGAATTTTATCGGGATAGCGCCGCAGGCGGAGGGTCCGCTCATTCGCCTGAATGTGCGCGACAACCAATTCGTGAAAAAGGGGGAGCTGCTCTACGAAATCGATGAGCGTCCCTATCAATACGCGCTTGAGAGAGCCATCTCGGAACAGGCGACTCTGGAAGGTCAGATCTCCGATGAGCGCCGGAGAATCGCAGCATTGGTCAGTGCGGTTTCTGTTTCGCAAGCTAACATTCATAGCGCAGAAGCCGACGTGACGAGCTCGGAACGTGCGGTCAACCGGCAGCGTGCGGAGTGGACCTATGCGAGCGACAATTTGCATCGTCTTGAGCCGCTGCTCACAAAGCAATTTGTTACCGTAGACCAGATAGATCGCGCCAGGACTTCAGAAATCGCAGAGTCAGAAGCACTACGGCAGGCCGAATCGCGATTACAGCTCGCCAAGGCGGAGTTGAACTCAGCTCTCGCACAGCACGAGCAATCTCAGCACGCCGTAACGACTCTGGAGCCACTCGTTAATCAGCGTGGGGCAAAAGAGGCAGCGATAAAGAACGCCCGTTATAACCTGGACAACTGCCGTGTTTACTCGCCGTTTGATGCTCTAGTTACGAATCTTACGATTTCCGAGGGTGCCTATGCCCACGTCGGGCAGCAAATGTTCACCCTCATTGACGCCCGCACCTGGTGGGCTATCGGCAATTTCCGCGAAGGGCAACTCAAGCAAATCACACCGGGAATGAAAGCCGACGTCTATGTGATGTCGAGACCAAACCAGCGCTTCTCCGGAGTGGTAGATAGTATCGCCTTCGGAGTCACTCCAGACCCCGATCTGATTGGCCGTTTGGAAGCCGGCCTTCCGGATGTACAGCGCACGTTGAACTGGGTACATCTGGCATCGCGATACCCGGTTCGAGTACGCGTCGAGAATCCAACGCCTGACCTGTTTCGAATCGGCGAGTCGGCCGTGGTCACAATTCGGGGCAACTGAGAATGGCAACTATTGCCCAAAGCCTTCCTCGGTCTTCAGGTCCGTTGACTTGGTTTGGACAATTTCTCAAAGAAGAGCTCGCGCCGTACCCGGGCCGCGCTGCACTGGTTGCGCAGATGACGATTGCGGCCACCCTCATCATGATCGTCGGAATGACATTTCGCATTCCGTACATCTGGCAAGGCGCAGTTTATGCACTGATGGTTTCGCGTGAAAACACTCGATCCACAATGCAATCCGCGGCAACAATATTTCTCGTTACCGGAATCGGGACCACATACCTCCTGGTTTCAATGTGGTTTGTTATCAATGTTCCGCTGCTTCATTTTGTCTGGGTTATCGGGACCTTCTTCCTCGCTTTCTACGCGGTCAGTGTGCTCACGAACTACACAGCGGCTGTGGCGTTTATCAACGTGATCGCCCTGGCGATTCCGCTGTGGGACCGGCATGTGCCGGCAGAAATCAACGTGGAGGATACTCTTTGGCTGTGTTTGGCAGTCTTGGTAGCCGTAGTGGTCACTGGGGCGGTAGAACTGGCATTTGTCCGGTTGCAGCAGGGAGACGAAGTTGTTCTGCCCGTCAGCGACCGATTGTCTGCAGTTGCGAATCTGCTGAGTTGCTACGCTGAGGGCCGCACTGTAGATCGCGGGATGGAGCAAAAAGTCATCCGGTTCGCCGCGCTTGGAACATCATTATTGCGGCGCACCTTGCGGCGCTCGGATGATTCGCCCCATGGTTCCGTCGAGATGGGTGGTATTGCAGCCGTCGTAGGCAGACTCGTCGACCTTGCGGAGACTCTGCCGCAACTCAGTTTCGACTTGTCAGCCAGCGATCGAAGCCGGTTCCGGAACTTGGCCTCAACCGTCTTAAGCATCCGCGATGACTTGATGAATCAGCGAATTCCGGGCCTGGTTCACTTCGACAACAATCCTCAACTGGCCGACAGCGTTCCATTACTGAGCGAGATGGAGAGCACAGCTGCTCTCATCCCTCAGGTGTTTGCAGATGCTCCATCGGTTCATGCATACACGTCGCCGCTAGATGCTCCACCTCAGCAGAGGCTTCTTGCCCCAGACGCCTTTGTCAACCCTGATCACCTTCGCTTCGCGCTAAAGGGCTGCCTGGCTGCGAGCATTTGTTACCTCATCTACAACGCGATCGCATGGCCGGGCATCAGCACGGCCGTGACTACATGCCTGCTGACCGCGCTCTCCACCATTGGTTCATCCCGGCAGAAGCAGGTCCTTCGCATCACTGGAGCCATGTTTGGCGGCTTTCTAATCGGGATGGGCTCGCAGATATTCATTCTCCCCTATCTCGATTCGATCGCCGGTTTTGTAGTTCTTTTCCTTGCTGTTACCGCCCTGTCTTCCTGGTTTATAACCTCCAGTCCTCGCCTGTCATACTTCGGAATTCAGGTCGCTCTGGCCTTCTACCTCGTCAATTTGAACGAATTCAAAATTCAGACCTCACTCGCGGTCGCGCGAGATCGCGTTTTCGGCATCTTGCTGGGTCTCTTCATCATGTGGCTGGTGTTTGATCAATTCTGGAGTGTCTCCGCAGCAGTGCAAATGACGAGAACATTTGCTTCTAATATGCGACTACTGGCTCAATTCGCTCGAGAACCGATATCTAATGATGTGAGAAATGCCAGCGAGCGAAGCTACTCACTGCGCGAAACAATCAACAGCAATTTCGACCGGGTCAGGGATCTTACTGGGGGCGTTCTGTTGGAATTCGGCCCTTCCCGCGAGCGGGACCTCGCATTGCGGGAGCGAATCATTCGATGGCAAGCGCAGGTGCGAATGCTCTTCCTAACAGAAATCGCCCTCTGGAAGTATCGTGCCCAACTTCCCGGTTTTGAGCTGCCAACGGCTCTGGTGACCCAACAGCGGCAGTTCGACGAAGACTTTGCGTTAACGATGGAGGGGATGGCAGACCGGCTTGAAGGACGATCATCCAAGCCTTCGAGGTTCGAAGATTCAGTGGCACACCGCGAGGGGAATGCTGAGGCTTATGGGAAAGCACCGGAACAGACGTTCTCCGATCGAGATTCTGCACTGCTCTCCCTGCGCCGTAGAATTCAGAACCTGACAACCTCACTGACACAAGAGATCTGAACTAAGGCAACGCTTTGCAAATCATCGAAAAAATCGCCACTCCGCCGCAGAGGAAATCGGTTATTGATTTCCTGTTTGGCCGTCCGCTTTCTTCTGACGAGAACGTCAAGGAACAAATCCAATCTTCGGCCGGTGTTCCCGTGTTCGGGCTGGACGCGCTCAGTTCCGCTGCATACGGCCCTGAAGCCGCGCTGACCATTCTGATCCCGCTGGGCCTCGCTGGAGTCGCCTACACCATTCCCATCAGCCTCATGATCATCGTTCTGCTGAGTATTGTTTACTTCTCGTATCGGCAGACGATTGCTGCTTACCCGACCGGTGGCGGATCGTACAGCGTGGCCTCAGCGAATCTTGGCCAACGCGTCGGTTTGGTCGCCGGGGCCGCGCTGATGATCGACTACACTCTCAACGTTGCCGTGGGAATTTCCGCAGGCGTGGGTGCAATGGTGTCGGCCATTCCCGCGCTCCAGCCACAGACTCTGCGCCTTTGCCTTGCCATTCTGCTGGTGCTCACTTTGGTGAATTTGCGTGGCATTCGCGAGGCTGGATTGGCATTCATGCTTCCGACTTATGTGTTCGTGGGCTCGCTCGGCGTCGTGATTGTCGTGGGACTCTTTAAAACCTGGAGTGGTGGCGGGCATCCGGTGCCGGTCGCGCCGATCCTAAGGCCGGGGCCGGCGGTCGCTGCAGTCAGTGCGTGGCTGCTGGTGAGAGCATTCTCCAGTGGCTGCACTGCGATGACGGGTGTGGAAGCAGTGAGCAACGGCGTGCAAGCCTTTCGCGATCCCAAAGTCAAGAATGCTCACGCAACCTTGACGGTCATCATCGCAACCCTGATTTTCCTGCTCGCCGGAATCGCGTATCTTTGTCGTGCCTACGACATCGCTGCAACTCCACCGGGGCAGCCCGGATATCAGAGTGTCCTGTCGCAACTCACCCTGGCGGTGACTGGCCGAGGCGTCTTTTACTTCATCACCATGGCCGCAGTCCTCACAGTGCTGGCGCTTTCCGCGAATACTTCCTTTGCCGATTTTCCCCGTCTCTGTCGTGCCATCGCGGAAGACCGATGGTTGCCGGATCCGTTCACGATCCGTGGTCGCCGACTTGTGTTTTCGTTCGGCGTCTATGTATTAGCGTTCCTGGCCGCATCTCTGCTGATTGCCTTCGAAGGAGTGACCGATCGTTTGATCCCACTGTTCGCGGTCGGCGCATTTATGGCATTCACGCTTTCGCAGGCCGGCATGGTCATGCATTGGCGACGAACGGGAGGCAGTGGCGCATTCAGCAGCATGCTGATCAATGGCGTGGGCGCACTGGCTACCGGATGCACTACATGCGTAGTGATTGTGGCGAAGTTTACCGAAGGCGCATGGCTCACTGTATTGGCTATCCCCGGGCTGGTCTGGTTAATGTCCGCAGTTCACCATCATTACGAGAGAATCGAGCGTGAAGCCGAGAGCCAAGGTCCGGCCCATCTAAAAGACATTCCGCGCCCAATCGTGATATTGCCGCTGCAGCGTTGGGACAAAATTTCAGAGAAAGCGCTGCGATTTGCCTACACGCTCTCTCGAGACCTGGTCGTCGTACATATCACTCCCAAGGGCCGAGATGGAACACCTTTTACTGATGACTTAATACGTGTGTGGGAGGATTTCGTCGAAAAACCCGCGCGGGAAGCTGGTTTCAAACCACCCGAACTAGTGATCCTGCACTCTCCGTACCGGTTGGTCACAACTCTGCTGTTTCGATATGTACTGGAGATGGAGCGTAAGCACCCAGACCACCCGATCGCCGTACTTGTTCCCGAGCTCGTAGAGGGGCGCTGGTACTACTATTGTTTGCACAATCAGCGTGCGACCGCTCTGAGAGTGCTTCTCTATGCAAAGGGCACGGGGCGCATAATCGTCATTAGCGTGCCGTCGTATATGCGGTCGTGACCAAGAAGTCCTGCCGAGCCAGGGGCGGCATGGTTTGTCAGGTCTTGATGCTCTGGGGACGTAGTTCAGTTGGTTAGAACGCTGCCCTGTCACCGGTTTTCACTCTCCCTTCCGCGGTGGACCAGCCACCTAGCATTGTCACCTGGCGCGTTAGGTTCGAGTGCCCTAGATCGTCCGGGCGATTCCAAGCTTCTTCATGTAGAACTGCTACCAATCTGCTTTGCCCCATTTTCCGCGCAAGCTCCTTCCAACCATAAGTAAGGTGAAAACCGATGGAAGAAAAACAATCGACGCCTGAAGTAGTCGGCGGGCTGCCGAATTCGATTTTCGACGAGCCAGTTGTACGCCGAAATAGAGAAAGCTTGAACCGAGGAGCAAAGCGCCAACTGGATAAACAGGACCGGCGTGACCTGTGAACGCCGGTATCAAAATAACGAGATTCAATCCAAGGAGCGGCAAAACGGTCAGCCAGACCATGAAACCGGCCTTTGATTTACCGCTCGGAAGGACCAAGTATCCGGCCCGGGAGTAGTCCTCACGATACATCCATGCGATGGCCATGAAATGTGGGAACTGCCACAGGAAGAGCGCCGCGTAGAGTGCCCATGCCTCTGGGCTCAATCTACCCGATGCTGCTGCCCATCCGATCAGCGGCGGCATAGCGCCCGGAAAGGCCCCGACCACAGTGCACAACGGTGTTTTTCGTTTGAGTGGAGTGTAGAGGAACAAGTAAGACAGCAGCGTGACAATCGCGAGCAGACTGGCAAGCGCATTTACGGCTATCGCAAGATAAATGCTGCCGAAGGCCGACAGCGCCACACCAAACCCCAGAACTACGTCAGCCTTCAGCCTGCCGGCAGCCAGAGGCCGCCGGGCCGTCCGGCGCATCTGGGCATCGAAACGTCGCTCGATATATTGATTCAGCGTACCGGTGCCGCTGGCAACCAGCAGAGTGCCCAATAACGTGTGAATCAACAGCCAGAATGGAAAACCTTGCGGCTTGGTTGCATGACCCAAATAGAACCCGGTGAAAGTTGCCACCGCGATCAGGGAATTGACCTCTGGCTTAGTAAGCGCCCAATAGTCGGACACCATCGCATAGGCGCGAACTGCAAACGTTGGCTGTGCGTCCGCTGCTGTTGCGGACGGGGCGCTAGTAATAAGGATGGATTTGCTCGCCACGTCTAGATCACCTCCACCTCGGAACCATTTCGTGGCTGTGCCGCGAGGTTGCGCCACGCTAGTTGCGCTGGTTCGTGCGAGCTCTTATTGGGAGGCGAGAGTATCTGCATTGCGATGGCCACTGCGGGAATCAGATACGCGAAGGTTACCCAGATCCACATCAGCGCTCCTGCACACTCCTGGTCTTGGAGAGGAGACAAACTGAACAGTTGAGTTGTGGACAGGTAGCAAGGGTAAACAGGGCGGTTACAAAACGCCAGGAACGCAGAAAGAAGGTCACAAGGTAGCGTGGCGAGGAAGAGGTATAAAGCCATGGACCACCGAGGCCCCGCTCCACTCGAAGAGGGCTGCAGCACGGGCCACCAGAATAAGAGGCCAGCCAGAAGAAAACATCCGTCCTCGACTCCATGCATCCAATGCGACCCCATGGCCAGCTCAAACGCAACGGGGAGATGCCATCCGATCACCGCAGAAGTACCCACCAACCAGCACAATACAGGGTGCGTCAGACACCGCCCGAACGACCCCGCCGGCAGGCTGCCGAGGAGCAAATTGTTTTGAATAAAGCATCTCGACATCCAGTTCTGCAATACGACCACTGGCGCCCCAGCCAGAACTAGAGGAGCGGCAACAGTCATCAGCAGGAGATGCTTCACCATGTGGATGGTGAGCGACTGATGATCAAGTGTGGCTAGGGGGGACGCCAC
>DATNMU010000037.1:0-14893 GCA_035602195.1 Candidatus Acidiferrum sp. | reverse complement strand
CGCCCTGTGTAGCGCTGTCCGTGGACATCGGAGCAAGTCGAGTCAAATGAGGAGGAACACATCATGTCTCAAAGCAGAGGAGCAGTAAGTTTTGAACCGCTGTTTACAGCGGAGGAAATTGGCTTGCGCAAGGAGGCCAATGTCGAACACGTGATGAAAGTCTTTGTCACCCTCGGAGAGGGGCTGGCGTCTCGCTGGATTGAAATGCCGAGGGGCGTTTTGTTGCTGCAGACTGTGCCAGACGATCCCGCGTCCGGTGCAATTTACCTGTACGACCGCGAGCTGCAAGTCTTCTACTTTGTCGTCTTCGACGAAGGGCGGGACGACAGCCTGACCACGGCCGAATTCGATGAGCTTGTGGCGGAGTACAACCTTGTCTCGTGGACGGCACATCCGGCGCTTCTCCGGAAGGCCATTGGAAAAACTGCGATGGCGTAACGGGCATTTCGCAGCACGCGTACGCATTCCGAGACATCACTGCAATTGTGAGAGGAGACTTTATGAAAGGAGTGGGCCAGACGAACGCGGAAATGGCAGAGCGGTATTTTGGATTGTTCGTAAATCGGCTGGCCTACACACTTCAGTCGCACAAACCGGGCACGAACGGGAAGCACTATTACTATCGCCCTAAGCGGGATCGGCGGCTATCGCTCCAGACCATTGGTGAGCATTTGAACGGTCAGCACACCGTTGGCCTCTACGCCCTGAATCCGACGACGCAGCGCTCCAAGTGGGTGGCAATTGACGCCGACTACGACAATGCGCTGGATGATCTTCTGAAGTTGCAATGGGAGCTAGGTCAGGATGGAGTTGAGGCAGCGCTTGAAAAGTCTCGTCGCGGCGCTCACCTCTGGATTTTCGCGGACAAGCCATTGCTCGCAAGGCACTGCCGAATCTACATCTACAACCTGGCTCTTCGATTGAAAGTGCCAGTAAAGGGCGGTTCTGGTTTGGCGGAAGGAATCGAGGTATTTCCGCGTCAGGATCAACTCGGCCCTGACGAATTCGGCAATGCGATCCGGGGGCCGCTCGGAATCCATCGTGCTACGGGAAGGCGCTACTGGTTCTATGGTGCAGACTACCGGCTCGAAGCGCAACTCGACTACCTGGAGCGCCTGCGAAAGATCACAGACACCGAGATGGGCGGGTTCATCGATGGACTCGAAATGCCAGAAGAGTTTCGTCCGAAGACAAGAGTTGAGTTGCCGCAATACGATCCCACTCGCCCGCAATTTCGTATCCTCGATCACGTCCGGCCGACGTCCAAGCGTGCCGGGAACTACTGGGCACGTTGTCCATCATGCGCGGATCATGGACGTGATCGCAGCGGCGACAATTTGGCCATTTCAGTTCCGGATCCGCGCAAGTACAAGTGCTGGGCCGGGTGCACCAAAGAGATGATACGAGCAGCCTTGGGACACCCGATTCGAGTCAGGAGGTCAGTTGAATATGGAGTCTCAGCTCACGACGCACAATAGGCGGTTGGAGGCCGAGGTTCTGGCACGGCAGGGACTGCGGCTCCCAGCGATCACGTTGAAGTGTCTGCGGACTGCCGGCATCTACTGCCAGCCCTCGGTTTCAATCGAGCATCAACACCTGGCAAAGAAATACGTGCTTCGTGGCGTCGAATCAGGCGGGGCGGTCGCGGAGGTGGGTGCATATGCGAGCTTCGTAGACGAACAAGGCAACGCATTGCCCTGGCTTCAGCGCGTGGACAGCATTGGTGTAAACGGCGTGCACGCGATCGTCGTCGCGCCGGTACTGATCCGGGTGCAAATGCTTCGGATAGAGCGGACCTACGATCTGCTCATTACCCGGCACCAACTGGCAAAATCGGGGGATAGCCAGAGGCCACGGCTCGAAAGCTCGGTCCTCTTTTATGGCCGAAGGGGCGGCCTGGAGATGGAGCTGTGGGGAACGGACGCCGCGTTCCGCGGCACCGTCTGTCCGGTTTTCTACACTCGGGCGGGGGAACGTGTGGTGTTGCCAAACGACTTCCAAGATGCTGCCACTCGAACCACGTCTGCCGTGTGCTGTCTCGGCTGCCGTCATTGTCATTTGCTCGGACCTAGGGTGACTGCCCCAGACCGGGCGGAGAATCCCAACGCTCTCGATGTAACCGAGGAGCGGAGCGCGAGCGTCGATGCAACTGCGGGCGGAGCGGCGTGAAGAATGTTGGATGAACGACGGCCCTACAGCAGGCGACCTGCCTAGCATTGATGAGGTCCTTGCCGACCCCGCCGCTTCTTCGTGGCTTAAAACGGCGCTGCGTTCCGCTTTGTGTCGCAACCCCGTAGATGCCGCCCACGATTCGGAGATTCTGGCACGACTGCTGGAAGAAAGGTGCGACAAAATCCTGTCTGGGAGTTGACTAAATCTGTTTCGCTCATCCTGTCAGTCTTTCCGAGTCGGTCGTCTCGGCTTCACGACTTGTTCTGCCCCTGCGGACGGTTGCATTGTCGAGATCGTAGTGCAGTCCACAAAATCCACAATTCTGTTGTCCTTTATAATGTGCCGTCCACAACTCGGGCAGCTCTCGTGGTCGCACAACCCGGAACCACCCAGGTCGCCGGGAAAGAGGGATTAATATGCCTGATACCACATCCGGAAATCGCGGACGGAATAGACAGACAATCCCCCGCATCGGACCGGAAGAGGCGGCGCGAGTCTTTGCGCAATGTGAACGCCTGCTGGACAGTTCTCCTGTTTTCGTTGAGAACCTGCGGCAGGCAGGTTTCGCCCGCTTCCTAGCCCCACTGCACGATCAGATCCTTGAGCTCGCGGTGCAGCCAGACTCATGGGGCGAGCGAACCAGGGCTCGCCTGATCGCTGAACTCTTTGCTGGCCTAAGGGGGATTCCGGCGGAAGATGCGCGTGTGGAGGAAATTGTGCAGGTCTCAAATGTTGTAGTGCCCTGCTTCCTTCTCGAACTGGGACGCCGACGGCAACACCTTGAGATCGAATTTCCCGCTAATCCCTGCGATTCCGCCGCGCGCTTTGGACTTCGCGCCGGGCCGTCCCATCCGATCTATTCCATCAGCAGCGAGCAGCTAGTCCGGCTAGTCGCCGAATCCGGCGAGGAACTGGTCGGCCTTTCCTATTTCGGAGACCAGCAAAGCCGTGAACACATTGAGGTGCAGCTGGCTTTCACAGGCGCAACGACCGATTCCTAGACGCGGCCGCGCCATTCATCTTCTTCTTCCAAAACAAACATTAGAGCAACTCCACGCAATAACGCTGCAGCTGCTTGAGCGACCAGTGCCCGACTACTTATGTCCTTCTCGCCGTAGCGAGAGATTGAATCTGACTGCTTCCCTTTGACTGGAATCCACGACACTGTCGCCGCCAGATCGTCGCGCGAGTGATTGACGCTGGAAGTCGCTGGAGATGTGAAATCCCGGCCCGACATCGGTCGATCAGCGCAATCACTCGCGGAGCGATGTGCCCACAAGATCTGGTCGGGGGGAGGCATGGCCCTGACAGGAATTGCCTATGCATCTCGAGCCGGAAGATCAAGTCAGGGCCCTTCATCCTGATATCCTGATACTGTTAGAGTGTGAACCGAAGAGGGTGAAATGAGCTTTGCTGACAATTCTTCGTGGAAAACACGACTGGTGGAGCATGGGTTCCCGGACCGTTCATTTGACATTGAGTTTTGGCAGGAGCAGGGAGATGAGGCCATCTTTGCGGCTGCATGGGAAATGGTCGAATTAGCTGAGGAAATCAACCATGGCAGAAAAGCCACACTACAGAGAACTGCTACAACTCTTAAACGACTTCGAAGTTGAATATTTGATTGTCGGTGGCTACGCAGTCATGAAGTACGGTGAGCCGCGTTATACGAAAGATCTCGACGTGTGGGTGCGCAATTCAGCGCAGAATTCAATCCGAGTAGTCGCAGCGCTCAAACAGTTCGGGGCCCCTCTGGATCATGATGGCATAACTGCAGAAACATTCACCGGGAAGCAGGTGGTCTACCAAATCGGAGTCGCTCCCGTGCGCGTTGATATTCTGACCGAAATCACGGCCGTCGAATTCTCCGATGCGTGGCGAAAGAAGGTCGCAAGCAGTTTCTTTGGTGTTCCGGTGCATTTCATTTCCCTAGATGACCTTTTGACCAACAAGCGTGCTTTAGGTCGTGACAGCGATCTGACAGACCTTAAGCGGAATTCGAACTTAGCAAAGCCAGAAAAATAGGCTGCAACAAGCCCTCTTCCGATTCTGGCTCGCACACTCAAGATCCCCCCCGGGAGATCATGTGCGCAATCTGGCCAGGCGCCTCTTGGACACTCCCGAATTGCGAGCTGCTGACAGCCTGCAACTAGCTGAGGCTCTGACCTGGTGTCGACAACGTCGGGCAAAGAGATTTTGTGTGCGCAGATCAACGACTATCCAAGGCCGCAATAGCGGCTGGTTTCTCCGTCCTGGAATTCTCTCAAGCGGCACGTCTCGATCTTGTCTGGAAACCTTTATTAATCCCACGCTTTCCATGGCTTCCGACTCGGTCGCGAGATCGCTTTCTGATCACTTTCAAGTCACCAGGAGGGCATCAATACCGAAGAGCGTAAACAAAGTGATCCTCGTTGGGAACGTTGGCAAAGACCCTGAGGTCAGGTATTCACAGAGCGGCACTCCGGTCGCGAATTTCTCCCTCGCCACCAACGAAAGGTTCAAAGGCCGCAACGGCGAATGGCAAGAGCGGACCGAGTGGCACAGCATCGTGGCTTGGGAGCGTTTGGCCGAGATCGTTGGGGAGTACGTTGCCAAAGGCTCCAAACTCTACGTCGAGGGAAAGATTCAGACCTCGAGCTGGGAGGATAGGCAAAGCGGGGTGAGGAAATATCGCACGGAGATCGTCGCCCGCGAATTGCTGCTGCTCGGCCCGCGGGAAAATGGTGGCCGTGACCACCAAAGCCCGACCTCAGATGACCAAGAGGATCAGCGATCCCAAGCCAGCTCTAGCGAGAGCGTAGACGAGGATGTTCCATTCTGAACGTCTGCGAGATCCCTGCACATCCTTACGAAGGGAGAGCTGTCATGACCCCAACCAATGGACACGCGAATGACACAGCAAATGGCTCCACTAACGCCGTGCAGCAGTTTGCTCCACCGGCTAGCGACACAAACATCCCCGCTGCGCTGACACCGAACGCTGCAAAAATCAAAGAACTGATCGCTAGTCTGGAAGTACCATTTCATCCTTCAGTGATCGAATGGCGCGTCACCAACACGAGCAAGGGCGGATCGCCGCGCGGCCAGGTTATGCCTTACGCCGACCAGCGAGCTTACACAGATCGTCTGAACGCGCTGTTCACTCCGGCGGGCTGGACCCGCAGGTACGCAGTTCATACCAGCGCAAACTTTCAACGAAGCAGAGACCAGAAGATCGTGGCCAAAGTCTTGGTGACATGTGAACTCACAATCTTCGGCATTGGATCACACTCTGCGACTGGAGAAGAATTTGCTGACGATGAAAATGCCGCCACAGCGGCAGAAGCACAATCGTTCAAGAGAGCCTGCTGCTGTTTTGGGCTCGGGCGCTATTTGTACTACTTCTCCGGAATATGGGTTGATTTGGATGATCGCAAGCGCCCCACGAGTATTCCGAAATTGCCCGACTGGGCAACACCTGAGGGATGGCGGCGGGGCATGCGGCCCAACGCAGAGGTTGCCTCAAGACTGTCCGAGCAAACAACTGCGGGCAACAACGGACATAGCGACGGGCGTGACAGCAGCCACGGCGCGAGCTTCGTGCACTCGATCGAACAGATGGAACAAGCGCTCGGCAAACGCATGTATCGCGGATTGTTGAAGACCCTAGCGAGAGTCTGGAATCCGAAGGATATTCAGGACCCAGCGATCCAACAGAAGGTGCTGGCACACATGCAAGCCGCTGAACGGGGCTTCCGCCGACTGGATGCGGCGCTAGAACGTGTCGGGCCGGAACCTCTGACACAAATACTCCGCACCCTGAAGTTGCGGTTATTGACCCAGGTGGACAACCTGCAAACGTTGCACCAGATCGTGCTTACGCTCGAAGCAGTCGCGCAGGAAAGGGCAGCAGCCAAACAGTAGAGCCTAGCAAGAATACAGTTTTGTATTCCCGAGTTCGGACGACTTCCTAAGCGCTCATGAGAGCCGGTGCGAGCTCCCGCCATTCTGCTAGTGGAAGCAGCTTCGGCTTCGCTGTGAGTACCTGGATGCAAATGTGGTCCGCGCCAGCGGTTTGATGGGCACGAATGCGGTTCCGGACTGTTTTTAGATCGCCCCAGGCGATGATGTTATCGATCAGACGATCACTGCCGCCGTTCTTGAAATCCGATTCGTCGAAGCCCAGCCGCAGAAAGTTATTGGTGTAATTAGGCAGGCCGAGATAAACCGCGAGGAAATCCCTGCCGATTTTCCGGGCCTTCGTCGGGTCTGTCTCCAGCACCACCGCCTGCTCCGGGCACAAGTACGGGCCCCGACCAAGTATTCTGCGAGCTTCGGCAGTGTGCTCCGGGTTCACATTATAAGGATGCGCGCCGTCAGCTCGTTCCGCGGCAAGTTCAAGCATCTTTGGCCCGAGCGCCGCCAGAACCCGGATCGGCTTTGTGGACGGAGGAACCGCTTGGTAAGGAGCTTGATCCATCGCATCCAGATAGGCTCGCATCGTGGAAAGGGGCTTTTCATAACGGTGTCCTCTCAGCTTCTCGACCAACGGGACATGGCTGACGCCAAGCCCGAGGACGAATCGACCAGCATAGGCCTCGGCGAGGGTTTTCTGTCCGGCCGCCATTGCGAATGGATCGCGCGCGTAGATGTTCGCAATTCCCGTGGCGACCACGACTTTTTTGGTTGCTGCCAACAGCAGGCCGGCTTGAGTGAGCGCTTCACGTCCTACGGCCTCACCAAACCAGATGGCCCCGAAGCCAAGCTCTTCCAATTCCGCAGCCGCTTCTTGCATTTGGCTAGCAGGAAAGTTCTCGAACTGTGTCGTCCAGATTCCAACGGACCCGAGTTGTATCGATGATTGCGCCAGCGTCCAACTCCTTGAGCCCCAGGGAGAAGTACCCGGCGGCAACTTTCAGTATAGGTCATTCAGAATGGCGATGCGCTCCCGGGCATATGTAGCTCGGCCGCATTGCAGCCCGTCATCATCAGCCCAGTCTTTTGGCGGAACGCGAGAGAGCGAGAACAAAATATAACAATATATGTTATAATAACCCAAAACTCGTTGAGGGGAGAAGGATCCCTATGGATGGGAACAGGTTGAAAGAGGCGCGCTTGCAGAAGAATTGGACCCAGGAACAAGCCGCTCTTGCGCTTGATGTCACCCAAGCCTATTTGTCGATGCTGGAGAAAGGGCATCGCCCCCTGTCGGAACGATTGGTACGTAAGGCTCTCAAAGTGCTGAATCTGCCGCCTACGGCGCTGCCACTGCGATCTGAGGAAGTAGAAATGCGAGTTTCTTCGCAGAAGCGCGATTTCAGCGCGGAGCTGAGCGCGCTCGGGTATCCGGGCTTCGCCTATCTTCGGGCGAGAAGGCGGCGGAACCCTGCGGAAGTGTTGCTCGATGCGCTGAATGAGCCAAACCTTGATGCCCGAGTTGCTGAGGGATTGCCGTGGCTGGCTATGACTTACGTTGACATGGACTGGGCCTGGCTGGTGCGCAATGCCAAGGTACGTGATCGGCAAAACCGCTTGGGATTTGCCGTCTTTCTGGCGAGCGAAGTGGCAGAGGGCAAGAACGACAAGGAGCGGGCCAGAGAGCTTCGACAATACTTGGAACTCTTGGAGAGTGCGCGGCTTGCGCGTGAAGATACGTTCTGCCACGATTCTATGACCCAAACTGAGAGAGCATGGCTGCGAGAACATCGTTCACCAGCCGCGGCACACTGGAATCTCCTGACCGACATGAAGGGGGAACACCTTGGCTATGCGTCCGAATAAAAGCATTCCGGAACCATGGCTCTCATTCTTGCGCGAATTGGATTCGGCGGTACACGAGGAAGTTAGGCTGGACTGTATGGGAGGATTTGTCGTCACCATGGTGTATGGTTTTTCGCGGCCAACAGGAGACTTGGACGTATTGCAAATCGCACCGAGGGATGCTGGCCGACCTGTGCTGGAACTCGGTATGCAGGGCGGTGCGCTAGACAAGAAGCACAAGATCTATCTTGACCACGTTGGCGTGGCCCATGTACCGGAAAACTACGAGGACCGACTCACCGACATCTTTCCCAAAGTGTTCAAGCATCTCCGCCTCCTGGCCCTGGATCCCTACGACCTTGCCTTGTCAAAGCTGGAGCGCAACATTCAACGTGACCGAGACGATGTGAAGCACTTGGCGCGAACTGTCCCACTCGATCTGGAAGTACTGAAAGAGCGATATCAGAAGGAACTGCGCTGGCAACTTGGCAATCCCGAGCGCGAAGACCTTACTCTCCGTCTGTGGATTGAGGCCATCCAAGAAGAACAATCCCAATAGTTGACTTCAGAAGAAACTGACGAGTTGAGCAGTTACCTAGAGCCTAGAGCCTGCCTTGTTTTTCCCTTAAAACAAAATCCAGGAGGTGCTTGTGCACCTTTGCATCTCCGCAGTCCAACATCTGCGCCCACTTCGGGGCGGCGCGCAATCTCACCTGTTGAGGGCTTCTGACGGCTGCTGTTATGTCACCAAATTCCAGAACAATCCCCAGCACATCCGAGTGCTCGCGAACGAGATGCTAGCCACCAACCTGGGTCTAGCGCTTGGGCTGCCGATGCCACGGGTGGAAGTGATTGAAGTCTCTGACTCTCTGATCGAACACACAGAAGATCTCCGAATCAGTCTGGGTGGCGACAAGATTCCGTGTCAGAGCGGCAAACAATTGGGATCGTTGTACATGGGGGGCTGCGAAAGTGTAGGTATGAGTTTCGACCACTTGCCCCGCGAACTACTGGAGAGGGTTGTTAATATTGTCGATTTCCCTCGGGTTCTTGTCCTAGACAAGTGGACGTGCAACAGCGACGGACGGCAGGCGATCTTCTGGAAAGCACCCAGAAGGCAGCGATACTCCGCAACCTTCATTGACCAGGGCTACTGCTTCAATGCCGGCGACTGGATTTTCTCTGACTATCCCCTGCGAGGTGTATACGCGAACAATTGTGCATATGAGGGTGTCACAGGATGGGTGGCATTCGAACCAGCACTGACCCGAGCAGAGGAGATGGATACGGATACCATCTGGCAGTGTGCGGCTGAGATCCCCGAAGAGTGGTACGAAAGAGATCGAGACGGTCTGGAGCGGTTGGTAGAGACGCTCTGCCATCGACGGACTGCGATTCGAAGATTGATCGGTGAATTTCGCAGATCGGGCCGGAATCCATTTCCAAACTGGCGTGAATCGGCCGCAGATTCTGCCATGCCTCTTGAGGCAAGAGATCGTCCGATTGAGGTACAGCGTGTGTAAAGACGCCGGTGTGCAAGCGCCGGGTTTTTAGCAGAGAGCACTAGCAAAGGAGGATCAGTATGGTCGAGAACAATCCTCCGGCTCCTGCCGATCGCTCGCGCGCTCCAGTGATTCCCCTCCCAATCGCGCTCTATATCTCAGGTGAACTCATTTTCGAGCTCTACGACGGCGGACAGCCCTGCCGCAGATTTTCGATCCGTTGGGAGAGGCTCATGCCAACGAAAGAAAACGAGCCAGAGGCACAGAGTCCCTAAACGGTTTTGCGCACACACCAAGATTAGTGCCCGCGTTCCATGACCCGCCTGACGCGGACTTCCACCGATTGCCAATGGTTGAGAAATGAGGATGGCCATGAAAATTCGTGTGATCACGAGGGCCGACTTGTTTGAAGAACGAAAACAACAACACATTAAACGCGGCTATCGAATTGAAGATGAGCGCCCAATCCCAGTGAACGGTTTCTGCTCGTTCGTCGCCGTGAGCGAGGTGCCCGATTCAGACCCAGTCAGCAAAATGGTGGCACAAGCGCTCAATCGACACAACGGTTGTTACGGCGATTGTTGAGCAAAGATGATGCCTTGCCAGGTAGAGACCGGTGTCACAGAAACATTGAGGGCGCCGGTTCAAGACGGCACCCTCGGTGAATACAAACTTGGCTGGTTACGCGACCGCTTTTCTCGGGGCTTCTGAGGTTGCGCGTTTCGCAGCTCCTTTCCCCAAGAAGTTCACCAGTTCTCGATTCACTTCCTCCGCGTGGGTCCATGTGATGCAGTGCGGCCCATCCTTCACCACCGACAGGCGCGCACCCTTGATCAGCTTCGCTGTTCGCTCTCCCGCTGCTGCTATCGGCACAATCCGGTCTGCGTCGCCATGAATCACCAGCGTCGGGACATCGATCCGTGACACGTCCTTGCGGAAGTCTTCATGCCAGGTCGGTACGCAAGCAAGACTGGCCGTGGCGGAGGCTCCGGCTGCGACGTTCCAGCTAGCCTGGACGGCTTGCTCGCCGACGCGCTTGCCCAGCAGAAGATCCGTGTTGTAGAAATTCTTGAAAAAGTCGGTGAAGAACGCGTAGCGGTCCGCGGCGACGGCTTTCTGGATTCCCTCGAACACACTACCGTCCACACCTTCCTGGTTGTCTGGCGTTTTGAGGAGAAAGGGCGGGACCGAGGAGATAAATACAGCATGGCTCACGTTCTTCGATCCGTGTTTGCCGATGTAACGCGCCACTTCGCCGCCGCCCATCGAAAACCCAACCAAGGCAAAGTTGCGCAATTTGAGCTTCGTCACGACTTTGTGCAGATCTTCGGCGAAGGTGTCGTAGTTGTAGCCCACGGTTGGCTGGCTCGACCTGCCGAACCCTCGGCGGTCGTAGGTGATGACGCGGCGACCCGCTGCCAGAAGCACCGGCAACTGCTTTTCCCAGGAAGCGCCGCTCAGCGGATATCCGTGGATGAGGACCACGGGGTCACCCGAGCCATGGTCTTCATAGTAGAGATCAATCTCAGTGGAGTTTTCTTTTCCGACGTTAACGTAGGGCATCGAGGTTCTCCTTCTTCGATAGAGTTCTAGGCATTTCGCCACATGTGACTGTTGTCGTCTGTTGAGTCCTTTCAACTCAAGTAGCGGGTTCACCATCTCCCAGTTGAGCCAATCTTACTCGCTTGCAAGACTGATGTCCTCTCTGTTGGCAAATGTCCGGCGTATCGCGTTGAGCGCTCTGAGGTTCTTGGACATTTCGCCTTTTAGTACGACCAGAGGCTGGTAACACCAGCAGGCTCGGGACCACAGCAGCAGGCAAGCGGCAGACACTCGGAGGTCGCACGATGAGACCACATGGACAAACCAAGCTGGGATTTTTCCCGTTGCCATTAAAGAATGGATGCTTACGCAATTTGGCGGTGCGCTACCGATATTCCCGAAGTCCTGATGAGAGGCATACTGCGACGGACGGCGTCGATTGGTAGAAGCGTTGTACCATCGGCGCACCGCTATTCGGGGACTAATCGAGCAGCTTCGCGAATCGACACGGAACCCGTTTCCAAACTGGCGAGAATCTCCCGCTCAGGTGGGACGAAGGCATTGAGATTCGGTAGGATGGAAACCTCATGGAGCTTTACATCATTGCGGGACCGAATGGCGCTGGCAAGACAACCTTCGCTCGGGAATTTCTTCCCAACTACGCGGACTGCAAGAACTTCGTCAATGCTGACTTGATCGCCCAAGGAATGGCGCCTTTTTCGCCTGAGACGGCTGCCCTGCGAGCAGGCAGAACAATGCTTGATGAGATCCGGTCATTTGCCGAGAGGCGAGTTTCCTTCGCGTTCGAGACTACGCTGTCAGGCCGAAGCTATCTGACTCTGCTGCGAAAACTCAAGTCCGAAGGTTATGAGATTCATTTCTTCTTCTTGTGGCTTAAGAGCGTTGATCTTGCGCTGTCAAGAGTCAAAGAAAGAGTTTCAAGAGGCGGACACGATGTGCCCGAAGCAGTCATCCGACGTCGTTTTGATCGGTCCATACAAAATTTTCTACTTCACTATCGTTCCTTGGCTAAGGTGTGGACGCTGTTCGACAACTCAGGCGAGATCCCCAACGTGATTGCGTTCCAGAGAGATGAAACGATCCGTATAATAGAGAGAAGCGCCTACAGTGAACTCGTTAAGCGCTACGGTCGAACATGAGCAAGCCCTCAAGAGAAGTACTACAGTTACCGATTGAAAAACGTGCTGAAATTGCCTTTAAAGTCGCAGTGGCTAAGGCCATTGATGAGCACACCCGCTTGGGCCTACCCGTCTACATCTGGCGCAACAACAGGGTCGTAAAATTGTCTCCGAACAAGACGAACGAGTCTTCGAGACGACGAAAGTAGAAGCCCTACCCTCTGCCTGATTGAGTTGTGTTGGCAACTACTTTGTGGCGACCAGAGCTTTGTTTTGTCTCACGTGCGCTGACCATCCGCGTTAAGAATCCCCTTCACTGGCCACGGGAATTCCGATTCCCCCCTCCATAGCGTCGTCGTCACCTCCTGTGCTGCCCTGAGCCTCCCCGCAACTGGATGGTTTAGACCGTTTTCGATCTGCGCAGTTCAAGCAGCTCTTCCGCATCTGCCAACCAAATCTCAAGCGAAAAAGAAACGAGGATGGCCATGAGAATTCGTGTGACCACAAGAGACGACCTGTTTGAGGAACGAAAACAACAACACATCGAGCGCGGCTATCGCATTGAAGATGAGCGGCCAATCCCCGTGAATGGTCTTTGCTCATTCATCGCCGTGAGCCAGATACCCGATTCAGACGGAGCTGGGGAACTCGTGACACAGGCGCTCGATGGGATGCCGAGATGAGACCACATGGAAAAGCAAAGCTGGGTTTTTTCCCGTTGCCCGTGGCGGAAGCCGCTCGGCTGAAGAATTGCCTTGCTTTCGCATCGGAATTCTCGGCGCTCGATCCCTGCGTGGGAGATGGCGCGGCGTTCACTCACTTGCTTCATGGCGTAACCGCTCATCGCTATGGCATCGAGATCGACGCCAATCGGGCTGAACAAGCAAGAGCCTTGGGGATCGAGACTTTGCGGCTAACGCCATGGATGTCCGGTGCCCGCCGGAAGCGGTGTCCCTGCTCTACCTGAATCCTCCATATGATTGGGAATTCGGGGAGAGCAACAACCAGAGACTGGAGTTCGTCTTCCTGGAACACGCATATCGCTGGCTCAAAGCCGGCGGTGTGCTGCTTTTCGTGATTCCGCAGCTGCGATTGGCGAAATGCACGAGACTGTTGGTCGAACATTTCACCGATATGCGCGTGTTGCGATTTACAGAGTCGGCTTACCTGCAATACAAGCAGATCGTAGTCCTAGCAACACGCCGCAAACGGCATTCCAAGGTTTCTGATGCTGTCTTGTTGGATGGAGTGCGCTACCTCGAAGCGCTCGCAACGAAGGTCGAACTCGAGCCTCTGGGCGACACTGCCGAGGTTCGTTACGAAGTTCCTGCCTCCGATCCGGTGGTGCTGACCAACACGGGTATTCCATTAGACGACGTGGAGGACTTGTTGTTGGAATCCGCCGCGTATCGTCAGGCGGGACGTGTGCTTCTGCCCAAGCTGAATGACGTCAAAGGCCGCCCGCTCACACCGCTGCATGGCGGACATGTCGGATTGCTCTGCACTGCAGGAATGCTCAATGGAGTATTCGGCGAAGGAGAAGATCGTCATATTGCGCACTGGCGCTCTGTGAAATTCACGGACCATTGGGAAGAAGAGGAAGAGGACGGAACCAAAATCCTGCACGACCGGGAAAGGTTCTCGCATGAGCTGACTCTGGTCTTTAAGAACGGTAAGACCCAGATTCTCACGCACGAAAAGAAGGAGTCCGAATGAAGAATGCACACCTTCGATTCGGCTGGCTCACCTACGTGAAGAGCACGGAGAAGACGACCACCAGCATCAAGCTGCGCTTGGATCGCTTCATAGGAGAAGTTGTGCCAGACCCGCCTAGGCAGGCCAAGGCCCACCTCATCTCCGTGATCGGCGGGGACACGCAGGTTGCGGCCTTCAGTGCGGCCATCTCTCTGGGCGACAGGTTCATGGTGGAAGGGCCAGGTGTACAGCCGATTCGAGTATGTCTCGAACGGAACGCACAGTGTTTCAAAGGCTCGATACAGCTTGCCGGACGCAAGAAGCCCCTGCGTCACCTACTCGCGTTGTCAGAAGAGTTCGCTGCGAGCAGCGTATCGGCGAGTTCGGGACGAACTTTGCTGGCAAGTTCGGGAACCCGATTCGTCTGGGCCTCTCTCGCCCATATTCACGGGATCCCCGGAATGCCGGACTGGGCGGACTGGTTTGCGGATGAACTGGAATCTCATAAGGCGATCATCTGTGCTCTTGGTATCGGATGTGCCCCAGTGCTCGTGAAAGGCGAGAAGGATCAGTTTCTTTCCTGGCTTAGTTGGGGCGTGGAGAGTGGAGCCGTCAGTCTTCCGGTTGAAACTGGTTCGATCCGATGGCCGGGTTTTAGTCTCGAAGACCTCTTTCTTGCAGGCCAACGAACCCTTTGATGTAGAGAGCGTACGCCCCAGAATTTCTGTCCGGACTTCTCAACTTGCCGATTGCCGACGACGCGGAAAGCAGCGCACCGCGGCCCTTGCTCCGATCGCCGTCTATTTAGGCCAGGTGTGGAGGGCCATTTCCGAAAGGCGAACCAGTTCCTCACGAGTTGCGCCGTTGACAGCCTGCACCGTCATACCCTGAAAAAGAGCAGTGATGAAACGGGCCAGATCGGCGGCATTCGCATCTTTCGGCAAATCACCCTCAGACTTCGCTCGCTCAAAGCGCCGGCGAAGGGCATCCTGCTCCTTTAATCTTAGGGCAATGAGCTTCCTCCGGACTGGCACAGCCTCTACACCGCCGGCCAGAGCTGCCTGAATCGTCATGCACCCGCGCCGTGACCGTCTCTCGGTAAGA
>DATNMU010000036.1:0-8333 GCA_035602195.1 Candidatus Acidiferrum sp. | reverse complement strand
TCACCCTTTCCACTCCTCCATCATTTTCACGAAATCCTTGAACAGATAATGCGAATCGTGCGGCCCTGGCGCGGCCTCGGGATGGTATTGCACGGTGAACAACGGTAGGTTGCGGTGCCGCAAGCCTTCCAGAGTTGAGTCGTTCAAGTCGATGTGCGTGAGTTCTACTTCACTCTGTGGCAGCGAATCTGGATCGACGGCAAAGTTGTGGTTGTGCGCTGTGATTTCAATCTTGCCTGTCGACAACTGTTTCACCGGATGATTTCCGCCGTGGTGGCCAAATTTCAGTTTGAAAGTTTTTCCGCCGAGCGCAATGCCGGTCAGTTGATGCCCCAGACAAATACCAAAGATCGGCTGGCGTCCCATCAAGCGCCGAATGGAATCGACTGCATACGTGCACGGCTCCGGATCACCCGGACCGTTCGACAGAAACACTCCGTCCGGTTTCAGAGCGAGAACGTCTTCCGAAGTGGTCTGTGCCGGGACCACCGTGACGCGACATCCTTCACCACGTAACTTCCTTAGAATATTTTGCTTAATTCCGAAATCATAAGCTACTACGTGAAAGCGCTCCGGATCATCTTTTACCCCTACCTGCGCCACCGGTTCGTGCGAGCGCTCGCCCACTTCCCACACATAGGGGCGCTTCGTGCTCACTTCCCTGGCAAGGTCGGTGCCATCCATTTTCGGAATTGAGTTGGCCTTCGCCACCAGTTTCTCAGCGTCACTTTCGATGGTTGAAACCACGCCACGCATCACACCGTGGTCACGCAGATGGCGCACCAGAGCGCGCGTGTCGATATCCGACAAAACCGGGACTTTGAATTGCTCGAGATATTCCTCCGCCACCTGCTGTGAGCGCCAGTTCGAACTCACCTTCGAGAACTCGCGCACCACCAGGCCTTCGATCCACGGACGCGTGGCTTCGTTATCTTCCTGATTGGTACCGTAGTTGCCGATCTGAGGATTGGTCAGGACAACGATTTGTCCTGAGTAGGAAGGGTCGGTGAAAATTTCCTGGTAGCCGGTGATGGAAGTATTAAAAACGACTTCGCCGTAGCACTCGCCCTTGGCGCCGTAGCCTTTGCCTCGGAAGACTCTGCCGTCTTCCAGAGCAAGCGTAGCCTGCATTCTCGCTCCGATGTGTGGATTTTAAAAATCTTATCAGGGAATTCCGTGTGGTTACAAGCGAATATCTGATTTCACACGCTCCGGCCAGCGATAATCGCGACATTTTTCTTCGAAGCCTTCTGGCTTCTCGTTACATCTGATGAAACATGCCGACGGACTGGCAGACGTCCTCCCGTCGCGGTGATCGCGGTGAGTTGTTCCATTCGGTGACAATTTCCCCGATATACACCTAATTCTGTGAAGCGATGGGTTCCTCGCCAATACCGGACCGCTCATTCAATTCCCAAAGTCCACACGCAGCGCCAAGCGCGAGGCCGGAGCTGCAATGCGAAAGTGACCGACTTAAGCTGCTCCTGGACTTGACGAACACCCTTGTCTCGAATTTGGAAAGTCGCGCTCTGCTTCGCGCGGTCTCGGCTAGCATTCGGCAAGTCATGCATTGCACCAAAGGGTTTTCGGCATCATTCCTAATTATTACTAGCCTATGATTCAAATGCCGCGCCCCTCCCGACAAGATTGAAGAGTCAACTTCTGTTTTGCCCGTGATCCACCGGCAATTGCTAGCAAAGCTTCCGACAACCCGACTGGAACGAAGACTTATCGTTACCGATCTGGTTCCATTGCTGATCGGATTGCCCCCCGAGGTTGGACGTCCATCCGACATTGCTCCCGCCATTTCATTGCTCCGAGAGGGCGTTGAGCCGGCATCGCTATGGGTGGACTTCGCTCTTCTCTACGCTCGCTCCGGTCGGCAAAGCCCGAGAGAGTGCCATTTGCAACTGTTCTGGCTTAAACCCAAAGGGGCCAGGCTTGCTCTTGTAGGCAATGAGGCCTTGCGAGTCGATCACATAGATCCGGTCTGGCCAGCCCGTGTAGGCTTTTTCGGTCGAATTGCCAAACTCGTCGAGCACGGCAGGAAATTCAATCCCAAGTTTCCGTACGCAAGCCCCAGCGACGAATGCCCTTTCTTCCTCCGTCTTCGGGCTAGCAAAAATAACCTTGTCCTTAACATTGCTCTCCATCTGCCAAACGTCGCTCGGATGCGCTTCGGTAATGTAAACAACCAGGAAGGCGACACGCCCGCGATACTGTTCGTAGAGCTTGTTGAGGGCAGGAACCTCCCGCCGGAACGGCGGTCAAGTGTAGCTGCCGAATACCAAAACCACGGGTTGCCGTTGGCTTAGCAGCGACAGCTGAACTCGCTCGCTCTTGTCCAACTTGAGTAGAGAGAAATCCGGCGCTTGATCTCCGACGTGAAGCGTCCCGGCGCGAGCCTGCGTCCATGCCGTTTCAAACGGAAAAATCAGGAAGGGGACGGGACCCGGCATCCTTGACATGACGCGTGCGAAAGTTTCAGGAGGCTGGCGCATCGCCCACCAGACATAAGCCCCGAAACAGACGTAACCGACCATCAGGCTAATCAGTAGCCTGAGCAGGAGCCTTCGAGAGAATGGACTCAGTTTCAGCATTAAAACAAGAACTTCAGCGCCACCTGAATCACGCGCGGGCTTACGTCCGACTGGATTTGCCCGAAGGTTGCCGACTCAATGTCGCTGACCGGCAGGCGGAAATTTGTATGGTTCAGAACGTTAAATAATTCCCCGCGGAATTGAAGTTCCTCTTGTTCCGTCAGCCGGATGTTTTTGAACGCCGATACATCCCAGTTCACGTATCGCGGTCCAACCAGCGCATTGCGGCCTTCGTTGCCAAATTGCTCTACGGAAGAGTTCGGGGCCTGGTTAATTCTCTGGAAGGCATTCACGTTGAACCATTCCGCCGCCGTACGCGGTCCAGAGTTTGGATTGCCCACAACGTTCGGCCGGTTGCTGGAAAATCCCGAGATCTCCGGCGCCTGCCCTTGCAGTGAAACGTCATTGGAGTCGAATACTGTGAATGGTGTGCCACTCATGGCCGTGAAAATCCCGTTCAACTGCCAGTTGCCGAGAACCTTGCCATACCAATTCGTCGAATTCTGTAAGAAAGGAAGGCTCCATTGGTAACTGAGCACGAGTCGATGGCGAGCATCAAACATGGAAGGGCCGCGCTCTGCCGCGAGATTAAACGGATCCTGCGCCAGATCGTTCTCGCCCGCTACCGGCTGCGAAGCCGATCCTGTGATATTGAACGAAGAGACGTCATCGATGGAATGCGACCAAGTATATGACGCCAGAAACGACAGGCCGTGGCTGAAGCGTTTGCGCAGGCTGGCTTCCAAAGCGTTGTAGCTGGAGTTCGCAATGCTCGCAATCTCACCGACTGATCCGTAGACGCAATTATTTGGATTCGCCAGTGTGCATCCCGAATACAGACGCCGCTGGTTGACGTTATTTTCGGTGGATCTGGGACAAGGGCTTGCCGGCGGCGCACAACCCGGACTGGTAGTGTCGAAGCCCGGGATATACGCCGCAGGATTTCCTTCAATGAATCGCGGCAGCCTGACGCCGGTGGTGCCGACATAGCCAGCCTGAAGCAGCCAGTTCGTTCCGAACGAACGCTGAATATTCAAATTCCAATCCTGAGCGTACGGCAGATGCAGATTGCGCGAGACGACGAGCAAGGTCATGGGCTCAGGGAAAGGCACTCCGAAAGGATTAGGCGCATAGAACGGATTAGCAAATGAGTTAATCGGAAATCCCAGCTGCAGAGTCTTTAAGTATGGAGGCGCGCTGATCGGGTCTTGCAGCGGACCGCCTTCGCCGGTGTAGTACGGCTCGTAGAAGATTCCGTAGGCGGCGCTGACCACGGCCTTGCCGTCCCCGCGCGGATCCCAGGCAACTCCGAAGCGCGGAGCAAATGCCGTTTTCTGCGTTGCAATTAATCCCGCCGGAACGCTCGGATCGCCGGGATAGAGAAGTCCTGCCGGGGCGTTGGGCACCACCGTCGACTGCGCTCCGGGAACGAAGAGATTCACCTGATTGTGGCTCTCGGTGGCAGGGAAAGGAAGCTCCCAGCGAAGTCCGAGGTTCAGAGTTAAGTTCGATATAACTTTGTAAGTATCCTGGCCGTAGGCATCCAAGGCTCGATCGCGGATTTCGCGGTTAAAATTTCCGCCGCCTTGCAGGAACACGACTGGATTGCCCGAGAGAAAGTTGGCAAAGCCGTCGTTATAGAGGAAATTTGCCTGCGATGGGATGCCGGCGAACACAAAGAAACCGTTGGTGGCGATCCCCTGCAAGGCATTGATCTGGTCGCGCCGGTAGCCACCGCCAAACTTGAATTCGTTGCGGCCGTGAATCCAGCTCAAAGAGCCGGAGAGGTCAAACGTGTTCTGATAAGTGTCGCGCGGACCAGTAATGGGATCGCCTACCGAAGCGTAACCGCCGACCTGAATAAATGGCGGTCCGGAAGCCGAGGACAGCGTGGGAGCATATTGAAAACCCAACGACGATGGCGACTGATGATTCAGGTGCTCATCCAGAAGGAATACATTGCGCAAGAAGGAAAAGCGAGCGACGCCGATGGTGGTTGGCGAAAAAATGTGTGTCTCTTGCGCGACAAAGTTCTGCGCCCGGTCGTATTCTCCCACGGGGAACCCTGGGACATTGGCGCCCACCGGCGAGAGAGGATCTGTCGTCGGGCCGCTGCTGTACATGTACCGGAAATTGAGGTTGTCTGCTGTGGACAGATAATGATCCAGACGGATTCCGAACTGGTTGTTATTCTGGATGAGCGTCTGAGTGGCGATGAATCCATTCGTCCCAGGTTGCGGCAGGGGAAAAAACGGCAGCACATTCGTCGCAATCGGATCGATGGGCGTAAACAGCGTCATCCGGTTGAAGGGCACGGGCATTCCAAAAAAAGTAAGCTGACCTTGCGGATTACTGCACAGACCGGTGGTCGGATCGATGGAAGCTCCAGAAATATTCGTGCAAAGTTCCGCGAAGTTGCCTCCCCTTTCCGCCACAGAAGGCACAGTCGCAGGCACGCTTTCCCCCTGCCGGTTGCGGAACCCTTCGTAATATCCGAAGAAAAACGTCTTGTCTTTGACGATCGCTCCTCCGAAGGTGGCGCCAAACTGGTTCTGCTTCAAAGGCTGAACGCTATGCGTGAAGTAATCGGACGAATCCATCGCGTCGTTACGCAGAAATTCCCATGCGGCCCCGTGAAATGCATTGGACCCTGACCGCGTAACTATGTTGGTCGTGGAGCCGGTGTTCCGTCCGAACTCCGCATTAGCGTTGTGGCTCAGAATCTTGAACTCGGCAATCGCATCGATCGGTGGCTTGAGAACAAATCCCCCATCCACGGAGCTCACATTGTCGGCGCCGTCGATCAAGAAATTATTCGATTCCGGACGCTGACCATCGACGGCGTAAGCCTGATTCTGTCGCGCCGGACCGCCAGCTTCGAGAAGGCCCGGAGTCAGGGGCACGACGCCGGGCTGAAGTAGTCCCAGCTGAGAAAAATTGCGCCCGTCCAGCGGGAGATCGAGGATCTCGTGCTCCATCACGGTCTGCCCGAGACTGCTGACCGTGCTTTGCACCAGCGTCGCATTCGCGCTCACTTCAACCTGCTGCGTTTCCGACCCGAGGTTGAGGTGAATGCCGACCGTCGCAGTCTGGTTCACGTCCAGCGAGATTCCTTGCTGCAAGTACTTCTGGAAGCCTTTCGCATGAACCTCTAACTGGTAATGTCCGATCGGAAGTTCGACCAGCACGTACTCTCCCTGACGGTCCGTGATCGCAACCCGTGTTAAGCCGGTTTCGATCTGCTTTGCAGTCACAGTAGCGGCCCGGACAATCGCGCCACTCGGATCCAAAACAGTTCCGCGAATGCTCCCTGTGATTTGCTGTCCGGTAACATTCAAACTTGTAAGCAGGGCCATCAGGAACAACGTCAGCGTCTTCGCGCTAGGCATGCTTTCCCCATTCGTCCTCAAGAATCAAGATTGGTTTCGCAAAAACACGCGCGAGAATTCGCCCACACATTGAAGTGCGGCGAATATAGGGACGCTTTGCGGCGGGGTCAATAATCTGAAAGCAGTACTTGCTTCGATCACCAAGTGAAAACCATATAGATAGTCAAGGCCGCCGAACACATTGTTGGGTTGGTGTTTCATGTAGGCAAGGAACGAGGCGGCTACCGCCATGCTCAGCATCGCTGCGACGAAGACGCTTCCCGCCCTCCCGTGCCAGCGGGAACCTTTGCGGAAAGACATCGCGGCGGCGCCGGCGAACATCGCTAACACGCCAGCGCCTATGTGAAGAACCAATAACGGCAACCGCATTGTTCCGCACTCCTGTTATCGATGCGTGATCTTCATGCCGGCGAGGGACTAGAACCCAGGGTCGCAGGCTCGCGCAGCGAAGTTCCACAATACGGACAATAGATATCATTCACACCAACCAAGCGCTGGCATTGCGGACAGCTCGGGCTCAGTTTGCAGCTGCAGCGCGGGCAGAAATTGAATCCCGTCTGCACAGTATTTCCGCATTGCGGGCAGGCACTTCCCAGCGGTTGCCGCAGGAGGAAGTAAAGAATGATGCCCAGAGCGTTGGGAATAATAACGGCCATGATCGTCCAAAGAACTGGACTCATCCCGCGGCGTTTCGCGTCGCGGTTGATATAGCCGATAAGCAGCAGGAAACATCCTCCCCCTATGCCCGCCAGGAGCCCAAGTACCGCTTTACACCACGCCGGCGGCGCGCCCGAATGCCAAAGCGCCGTACCGTTGAAGAAGATCTGCGCGGCGACAAATGCGATTCCCGCGAGCATCCATGCCCACCATGGAACGATCTTGATTTCCGCACTGAGTCCGGTTCGAGTTTCGGTTTTCACCTGCATAGGGTTCACGGCTTTCTCATCTCCACTATTTTTCTACGGGGTTGTTGAAGTGAGCGCCCCGAGCCAGAAGCAACGCACTCACGACCAACGCCGGAGCGATCCAGAAAAACATAAAACCCGCCTGCCAAACCCAGGTCGAAACCCCGGCCCGTTCTCCCATCCATGCGAAGAGCCGCCACAAAAGAGGGAGGGTCAAGGTCGCAGAAAGGCCCACTCCCAAACAGGCCATCGCCACCAGCCACATGCGTTCACGCGTTTCCCGCAGTCTGCTTGCGTGGAAGCGCACACGCGCTTGCGTGGCTCGCACCAGGCGGGAATCAGCTGCCAAAGGAATGGAACGCAGAGCGGCGACCACCCGGCCAGCCGCTTCCGCATAGCCCCGGCAACTTGCGCACTCTTCGAGATGAGCGTGTAACCACCTGCGCTGCTCATCGGACACATCTTTTGCCCCAGCCAGCGAAATCAGTTCCCTTGCCTCGTGATGTATGTTCCGAGTCATGCCTGTGTTCTCTCCAACAACCCCATCAGCAAGCTCATTCCGCGATACAATCGCGATTTCACGGTGCCCAGCGGCGCCTGGGTTAACGTGGCGATCTCGTCCAAAGTTAATCCCTCCTGAAAGCGCAACACCACGGCCTCGCGATATTCCGCCGGGATGCTAACCAATGCCGCATTGATGCGCTCGGCTTGTTCATGCTGCTGCACAACTTCCCAGCCAATGGGCCGAGTATCGACTGGTTCGAGCGGGGCGTGCTCTTCGTCCTCCATCAATCCATCAAGGCTAAGAGGATTTTTCTTTCGCAGATAATCGATAGTCAAATTTCTCGCGACCGCGTAAAGCCACGTGCTGAATTCGTGTTTGCCGTCGTATTGATGCCCGCGCTCCAGCACGCGAATCCAGGTTTCCTGGAACAGATCCTCAGCCAGTTCACGATTTCCCGATAGGTAGACCAGATAGCGGAGCAGTCGGTGCTGATACTGCTCGATGAGACGGTCGAGCAGGTCCGGATCACGCCGGCGAAGACCACGGGCAATTGCGCTGGCCTCGGATTCCATCGCGTTCAAGAAGCAATAAACTGTGGCGTTCATGCTACCCGGTTATACGGACGAGGAGATGAAAAAGATGCAGCAGGGACCACTTTCTCACGCTACCGCCAAGCTATTTATATTCAGCTGGATATTTGATCGCAAAAAGAACCGTTGAGTCAGGCGCAGAGAATACCGCTGTGGGGCCCGAATCGTCCTCTGACGCTTGGGCCGGTTGCAGATCCCCGCATTTTGACAGGCCCTCGAAGGGTTGTTACGATCAAGTGTTGTTCCGTACATCCACCTCGCATCCGTCCCCGTCGTCTAGCCTGGCCTAGGACATCGCCCTTTCACGGCGGTAACACGGGTTCAAATCCCGTCGGGGACGCCAA
>DATNMU010000035.1:0-12411 GCA_035602195.1 Candidatus Acidiferrum sp. | reverse complement strand
AATCCTTGGCAAAGACGTCGCTCAAAACATAATCGGATTTCCGGTTGCAATGCTGGCTTCGCAGAGCTGCTTCATGTTGTCGAAAAATTCTTTTTCGGATTCGGCGAGGATGTCGCTCGAATGCAGCACTGTATTCACTTCCTTCAGAAGCGCAGACGATTTCTTTACCGGGATCCAGTCGCCAGTATGTGTGCCGTCGTACAAAACGCTTTCTAGCAGAATGGGGAACTTCGGGCCGGGACTTCCTTGTAATGCGCGCAGAAAGCTGCGCAGATTTTTTACGCGCGTGATGTTTCCCAAAAACAAAGCAAGGATAAATCCACCGTGCTCGCAGGAATCGGTGAGCCACTGATCATGCGCGTCCCACTCTTCGTCGGAGGGATCGCCGGTCAGCATGGGCTCACCAGAGTCATCAAATGCGAGGCGATCGGGGAGCGGGTGGGGCTTGGCCTTGCCCTCGCGAATACAGGTGCAGCGGACGAATGCGTCAAGGCTCATAAGTTACTTTTAATGGCGCAGCTTTTTAATGCAATTCTTTCTCTGCGCGGAAGTTTGTGGTGCAAACATTCGCGGGCGAGGGCGCCCGCGCCACATGGTCATTTCACACCATTGGGATACACCAATATTTTACTGGCTTCGCCGGTTTTTAGGCGCTCCATGGCTTGGGAAAAATCTTTCATCGGGATGCGGTCGGTGATGACCGGGTGCAAGTCTAGCTTGCCGGCCTTGAGCAGAGCGGTCATCTGATACCAGGTTTGGTACATGCGGCGTCCGTTGATGCCCTGCACCGTGATGCCTTTGAAAATAATGTCTTCGGAAAAATTCAGGGAGATGGGTTTCGAGGTGAGGCCGAGAAGCGAAATTCGTCCGCCGCGGCGCACAATGTCGAATGCTGTACGAATCGACGCGGGCTGGCCGGCCATTTCAAGAACCACGTCCACTCCCAGGCCGCCAGTCTTCTCCATCACAATCGAATTGACATTTTCTTTTGACGGATCAAGCACGTAATCGGCCTTCATTTCGCGTGCGATCTTGCGGCGGTGCTCGTTCACCTCGATTGCAAACACGCTGGTCGCGCCCACCGCTCTTGCCACGGCGATGGCAAAAAGGCCGATGGGACCGCATCCCGTAATGGCCACGGTTTTCGCCGCGATCTCCCCGGCCAGCACAGTATGAACCGCGTTGCCGAGCGGATCGAGAATGGAGGCGTATTCCAGGGGAATGGCCGGATCGAGCTTCCAGATGTTCGATTCCGGGATCACGACGTACTCGGCGAAAGCTCCGTCGGCATCCACACCAATAATTTTCACGTTCTGGCAGATGTGGGCTTCACCGGTGCGGCATTGCAGGCACTTGCCGCAGGCCACGTGCATTTCGGCAGATACAAAGTCTCCTTCTTTAACGCTGGTAACTTCATTGCCGAAGGCCGCGACCTCACCGCAGAACTCATGCCCTGGGATCAGAGGAGGATGAATGCGATTTTGCGCCCAGCGGTCCCAGTTATAAATATGCAGGTCGGTGCCGCAGATGGATGCGACTTTAACTTTAACCAGCACGTCGTTGTGGCCGAAGGCGGGAATTTTGACTTCCCGGATATCCGCGCCGGGTGCGGCCTCCGCTTTGACGACAGCAAGCATTGTGGACGGCATGACGTTACCTTATGAATTCGCGATCGGACACAAAACATTTGATTTTAGCACCGCCAGGATTCGGCTGCTTTGATCGTGACGCGAATCTTATCGCTCGGGCGGCAGTCCTCGATTGGCTTTCGGTCCCGCGATTTTGAATTGTTCCGATTTGCCTCGGGGGACGCTCAACGTCTTCCACTCGCCGGAGCGCAGGTGTTTGCATAAGAATACGATTTGACCGATATGTTGCGCGTAGTGCGCAATCTGGCGGTTGATGGCCTGCAAGGCGGTATGGGGCTCGCCTCGAATGGTTACCGTGCGCATCACATCCTCAGGCTTGAGAGACTCGATGGCGGTGAGGACGCAGTTCCATCCTTCCTCCCACCATTGCATGACATCGGCGCGAGTGGTATTGGCGCTCAGTTCGAATTCGCGGTCGCGAAAGCGGCCGGGCTTTTCGCCGTCGGATGTGAGGAAGTCGGTGAACCGCGAGCGCATATTTCCCGCCAGGTGCTTCACCAGAATCGCAACCGAATTGGATTCCGGATCAAGAGTGACGAAGAATTCGTCGTCGCGAAGTTGCGACGTGGCGCCCTCGGCCATGTGCTTGTGCCCGCGAAACTGGCGGCGGGCTTCGTCGAGATAATGGGAAGCAATGTCGCTCATCAGGCTCTCCTTTGTGGTTGGATGCATGATCGGCGAGCCGGGAATATAAGCCACGGCCCGGTTCAAAATTGACTGCAAAGAGGATAAACGACGAATTGCCGGTGACGAATTCTTCGGCTCAATGCAAAAATGTTGTTGACACTCTGTTCATACTGCCGCAATATCTTGTATTAACAACGCTGCCCGTACCACAAGTTGGGTGGCATTTGCATTCGGGCCCAGTAGTTAAGAACCTTTGCAAGGGAAAATCGCTCACGGAGGAACCTTCATGGCTACGAAGAAGAAGGCAAAAAAGAAGAAACACTAATCGTCGGCGAAACGATACTTCGCACGGGCCGAGATTTTCAACCAGCCTCTCAGGAGAAGCACCTCTTGAGAGGCGTTTCCTTTTTGGGAGCAATCAGCAATCAGCAATTGGCATTCAGGGATGTCGGCAGTTAGCTGGATGAGTTGAGACTTCGGCATTATCCTCAGGCCATGGCGCCATCAACTGCCGGGCTGCGGCTGAGTGCTAATCGCCAATGGCTGCGCTCGCCCGCAAAATTCTCCACGCTTGACCAAGCTCTGTGTCACAATATTCCCCACACGGGGCGTCGAATCTACAAACGGGAACAGGTGCGAATCATGACTCCCAGAACAACAAAGAGCGTGGGGAAGAACAAGAACAGCGATGAGATCGTGATCCCAGACAAGCTCTACTTCCGAATCGGCGAAGTTGCTACCCTGTGCCGCCTGCCCGCTTACGTTTTGCGCTTCTGGGAGAGCGAGTTTCCGCAACTCAAACCGGTAAAAAGCAGCACCGGGCAGCGCATGTATCGCCGCCGCGATGTGGAAAGCGTCTTACGCATCAAGCAACTTCTCTACGACCAGGGATTCACGATCGTAGGAGCGCGGCAGCAACTACGATCCGAAGCGAAGAACGATAAGGGTCAGGCGGCGATACCATTTCCCACGCAATCGTCGGCCGAGATTCAGCGCATACGCCAGGGCTTGCGTGAGATTTTGAGTTTGCTCTCCGCGCGGCGCACGGGGTAGTGAGGTCTTAGGCTACAGTTCGCAGGTCTTGGGCTTGAAAGTTGATCGTTGCAAAACCTTGCACCGAGGCCCGGTTCTCACGCCACCCGTTCGGGGGACGCCTTCTTGATCTTTCCTGCATTGGCGGCGTCCAGGCGGATGCGGCTTACGCGCGCGGTTTCCTGAATCAGATCGTCGGTCACGCGGGCGCTATCGCCCGCCATTACGGAACCTGCGGCCAATGCAAAGCGCAGCGCGTCGGCTTGATCCTCGAAATACAGAATGACTTGCCCGGACATAAGAATTCCCCCGAGTGTGATCTACTTTCAAACCGCGGCTTGAAAAGAACTTGACGAGGCGGCGCGAACGATCTTATCTGGTTAAAACTTTCTTCGATTGTGCGCGAGCGAAGCTTCTGGTCAAAGTGCTTTTCTTGGTTCGGGGGATAACCAGAAGTGCAGATTCGCGTATGTGGCGAGTTGAATGGTCGGGACGGGCAGATTTGAACTGCCGACCCCTCGCACCCCAAGCGAGTGCTCTACCAGGCTGAGCCACGTCCCGACTAGGAAGGAACCCGCTGCTTCACTTCCGCAGCGGATGGGGTTAACCAGAGAATTTTACCATCAGTGGCGCAGTTTCGTGCTGATTCGCCCTAATCGACCACGAAGGACACGAAGGTACACAAAGGAAACCCCAAGAACCCTCGTGTAACTTCGTGTCCTGGGCGGCTGATAATTTAGAGCGCCGTCATCTTCTCTTGAATTTCGATTTCCTGGAAAACGGTTTCGAGTATGACTTCGCCGATGCCCGCGCGGGCGCCTCCTCGAAGACTGCGAACTGAATTTTGTGTTCCACGGGATCGATGCGGTCGACGATAACGTGAATCCTCTGTCCCAGGCTGTAGGTCTTGCGCGAGCGCTGGCCGATGATCTGGCGGGTGTTTTCGTGGTAGCTGTAGAAGTCGTCGGTGAGCGTATTCAGCGGCACGAGGCCTTCGACGAACAAATCGGTGAGCTCGACGAAAAAACCGAACTTGGTCACGCTGGTGATGAGTCCGTCGAAGTCTTCGCCGATGCGGTCTTGCATGAACTTCGCCTTCTTGCCTTCCATGAGGTCGCGCTCGGCTTCGTCTGCGCGGCGCTCCGATTGGCTGGATTCTTCGGCAATGGTGTGCAGTTCTTCGAGCGAGATGGGCCCACCCAGGGGCTCAAGTCCTTTGTGATGATCGTCGTGATCGCGGCGCTTGGACCAAGGCGTGACGCTGGCGCTAACTTCGGATGCCGCAAATACTCCTACCGGAATTTCTCCGTCGTGCCGGTCGGCCGACTTCTGCAGCACATCTTTCAGGATGCGATGCACGATCAGATCGGGATAGCGGCGGATTGGAGAAGTGAAATGCGTATAGCTCGTCGCCGCCAGCGCGAAGTGGCCGAGGTTTTCCTCGGAATACCGCGCCTGCTTCAGCGAGCGCAGCATCAGGTAGCTCAGGATGCGCTCTTCCGGTTTGCCTGCAATTTTAGCGGCCAGCTTCTGATACATCCGTGGCGTAACGTGGATATCTTTCGGCACTTCAATGGTGCGCGCCTGTTTGCCGCTGCCGCGCGCGGCGCGACGGTCAGTTTTGAACTGCACGCGATGAATGGGTAACGGGCCCACGCCCAGCGAATATCCAAAAGTTGCCGCAATCACTTCAAAATCGTAGACGCGTTTCGCGTCCGGCTTTTCGTGAACCCGATACAAAGAAGCAATGCGCTTCGATTCCAGATACTGCGCGACGCATTCGTTGGCCGAAAGCATGAACTCTTCAATCAGGCGATGCGCAATGTTGCGCTCGGAGCGAGAAATGCTTTTCATCAACCCAAAATCGTCGAACTCGATGACCGGCTCGGGCAAGTCAAAGTCGATCGATCCGCGGCGCTGGCGTTTGCGGTTCAGGATCAGGGCGAGGTCGCGCATCAGTTCGAAGGTTGGCACCAGCGAGGCGTAACGTTCGCGCGTGGCCACATCGCCTTCAAGCACAGCGTTGACGGCAGTGTATGTCATGCGCTCAGCCGAGCGAATAACGCCTTCGCAGAGTTCGTAGCCAAGAATTTCACCGCGGGGATCGATGGTCATCACACAGGAAAGCACCAAGCGATCAACCTGCGGACGCAGGCTGCAAATGTCGGTCGAGAGTTCAAGCGGCAGCATGGGAACGGCACGGTCGGGAAAATAAACGCTGGTGCCGCGCAGGCGGGCTTCCTGATCGAGCGCGGACTCCGGCGTGACGTACTGCGCCACATCTGCAATATGGACCTGCAACTCGAAATTGCCGCCTTCGAGCCGGCGAACGGTGACGGCGTCGTCGAAATCTCTCGCGGTTTCGCCGTCGATGGTGACGATGGGCAGCGTGCGAAAATCGCGGCGATGGCGAAGTTCCGGGGCCGGAATCACTCCGGGAATGTTTTGCGCTTCTTCGAGTGTAGCCGGGGGAAAATGATGCGGCAGGTGAAACTTGCGAATCGTGATTTCGACGTCGACTCCAAAATCGTCTTGCCGCCCGAGAATCTCAATTACCCGCCCCCGCGGATTCTGCGTAGGAGTAGGCCAGTCGGTGATCTCGACGTCGACAACTACACCTTCGAGATCGTCCCATTGTTCGCGGTGGGCGGCTTCATCACCGAGCACGCGGTCAACGGACTTCTTTCGCAGCGCGGACGTCTCGCCGGCTCTTTCGCTGGCTTTCTCGCGAAGATCGGGAATTTCGGCGCCCGCCGGAATCACAATGTCCATCGTGATCTTGCTGTCGATGGGCTTCACGGAATTGTGACGGCTGCCGTAGTGAAAGATTCCGACCACGGTCGGATGCGCGCGCACCACGGGCCGCACGATGCGTCCTTCGGCACGTCCGTCGGGACGAGTTGCCACGATATCTACCAGCACCCGGTCGCCATGCATAGCATTGCCGATAGCATGCGGCGGAATGAAGATGTCACCTACCAGACGTGCCTTGAGAGAGGGAGCGAGCGAGCTTGCATCTGGAATGACGAATCCGAATCCGTCGCGGTGCATGGTCAGGCGGCCTACGACGAGATTCTTATTAGCCGCAGGCTGGGGCAACCCATAGAGATCGGAATTAACCTGAACTAATTCCCCGGATGAAACCAGCTTCGCAAGTTGCTTGTCGAGTTCCGCGCGCGTGTCGCCGTGCAAACCGAGTTCGCGCACCAACTGCTTGAATCCCGCAGAGCGCTTCGGCTGGCGGGCAATGTGCTTCAGGATGGCGGAATCGGAGGGCATTGGGACGGTCGTTGGTCGCTAGTCGTTAGTCGTTGGCCAACAACCTTCCATTCATCCTACCGTAATCGAGGTGGGGTGAGTTCGCCAACGACTGAGGGCCAACGACGATTTCCGCTACCACGTATCTCCGCCGCCACGGGGCGGCCACGCTCCAAGAGCCTGGCGGATCATTGCGATCTGGCCTATGTGGTAACTATTGTGCGCCACCAGTTGCCACAGAACAGCCTCAAGCGTTGCCGCGCGTTCCTCGTGGCTCGCGTGAGTCGGTTCGATGCGGCGTTCGAGTTCTTGCGGAGAAGAATTTGCGAGCGCCGCAGATTGGCTGATCAGCGCGGCAAAATCTTTCCTCGATCCATCCCATTCCGCGGCGTCTCCCGGTGCGGGTTTCGAGGGGAAGCTTTCCGAATTATGCGCTGGATACGGAGGGCGCTTACCGGCGACGCGGCGCAAATCGTAATCCATCCAGTAATTCATGTGGAAGACGAGGTCTCGGATCGAGTGCGGAAAACCGTTAACTTGGCGTGCGGCCAATTCAGCGGAAATATCCTGCATGTACGCGATGGGATCGGCGTGAGCACCAGTACCTCGAAGTAGTTCAATGAGTGCGCGGGACATGGGAAGTCAGGTCTTAGATTTTGGGTGTCAGGCCGTGGGTGGCGGGTCTTGGAATACCGGCTTCAGTTTCCATGACCAAAGAAAGTAAGCCAAACACCTAAGACCCAAGCCCTTTCGCCCTACGACCGGTTGGTAAAGTATTTCTCTTCGAGAATGCCGCGGTGATGCAGTTCGTGCCCTGCGATGATGTAAGCTAGGCCGCGCACGCTGACTTCGTTCTTGTTGGCGATCCCGCGCTGCATCCACGCCGCTTCATCCAGATTGCGCAGTAGTGAAAGCGTGGCACGCCGCACGGCGATGAAGTCCTCCACCTGGTCGGCGAGTGGACGATTCGCAAACGGACCGTTGCGCACGTAGTCATCCTGCTCGAAGCCTGCGAGAGGGGTGGCGTCGGCCCGTGAGAAGCGCAGCGCGCGATAGGCAAAGACGCGCTCGGTATCGCAGATGTGACCCAGCACTTCCTTGGCGCTCCACTTGCCGGGGGCATAGCGGTAATCTCCGTCGGCCTCGTCACGGCCGGAAAGCAGCAGCATGGTATCGCGGCGCTGCCGGTCGAGCGTGTCTAGAATGTCCTCGCCTTGAACCAGCGAAATATAGCGTTCGTAATAGGGCGCATACTCGCCGGGCTGAGGCCGGGCGATAATGAATGACGGAGAACAGATAACGGCTGGCTCTGACATATGTTGCTCCTGGAACGGGCTGGATGGGACTTTCAATAGACGAGCCAAGAGCATACTCCGGTAGCTGGAAAAACTGTAGTCCGGCATAATCTTCGGGAATCCTTACACGGTAAGAGTGCCAAAAGGGAGATTGGCAAATCGGAGCTGTGCCGCTCAGTCGGTACGAAAGCCCGTACCACGCTAGGAAACTCTATTGAAAATAAAGGGTTTTCCACAGCGCTCAAATTGAGACTCGGGAGTACAATTCCATTTGGTCACGCAAGTGCGGCACGTGATCCCAATCCCAACAAGGAAAGGAACTTTGTAACCCATGTGGAAGCCGACGAATCAGCCTACGACCCCTGGCCGGCCAGCCGAGCCGGAACGTCCAACCATGTCCACCCCGAGCGCCCCTGCAGGTATGGCGAGTGAGCAGCCCAGCGTTACTCCTGGCCCGCGTCCGGCGACCTCTTCAACCACCACAACTGCAGACCAGGCGACCATCGGCAAATCCCTTGTCATTAAGGGCGAAGTGACCGGCTCGGAGTCGCTCTACATCGACGGGCGCGTCGAGGGTTCGATCAGCCTTTCCGGAAACCGGGTAACGGTTGGCCGCAATGGTGTAGTGGCCGCCAACATCAGCGCCCGCGAAATCGTTGTGTTGGGCAAAGTCCGCGGCAACTTGACCGCCAGCGACCGTGTGGATATCCGCAGCGACGGTTCGCTCACCGGCGACGTGGTCGCAGCCCGTATCTCCATTGAAGATGGCGCCTACTTTAAGGGCGGCATCGACATTCGCAAGGGTGGACAGCCCACCCAGACCAAGCCCAACGGCGAAGAGAAGACCGTGCCGTCGCCCGAGCCAGCAGCGGTTGGAGCTCGCGCCTAAGCTTTGCACTAAAAAGCAGCGCCTTGTCGCGGATTGGTTGCAAGATCAGCGGCGGAGTTCGCAACAGATGCGAACCTCCGCCGCTTTGTTATGGACGCCATGCCCTTTCGGTTCTTTCGTTTAGCTGATCTTCGGTTGCCCCCAGCCTAGCCAGGGCAGTAACATAGGGCTTCCACTGACATTCGTCGAATTGGCTCGTTGCCCGAATATTTTTGATCTGGCCGCATCCCACGATCGCCCCGAAGGCTGAAAGGGAGAACTGCGTTTGATCAACTTAGCTCACCGTTTCCGAGACTCTTTTGTTGGCCTTGGCATTACTTTTATTTTGGCCGCCGGTTCGTCGTTGCTTTGGGCCGATGCCGCCCCCTTTGATCTGATCGGGCCTAAGGTTGAAATTCACGTGCTGCGGGACGGCCACACTCTCCCCATCGCGGAGGTCCCGAATCTGCAGGCGAAAGACCGGCTGTGGATTCATCCAGATCTTCCCGATTCGCAGTCGGTCCATTATGTGATGGTCGTGGCGTTTTTGCGCGGAGCGACAAATCCGCCACCGGACTCCTGGTTTACCCGCGTTGATTCCTGGAACAAACAGGTTCGCGACGAAGGCATATTCGTCACCGTCCCAGAGGGAGCCGAGGAGGTGATCGTGTTCCTTGCTCCCGAGACCGGAGGAGCGTTTAGCAGCTTGCGCAACGCCGTTCGCGGCAAGCCCGGTGCCTTCGTGCGCGCCGCGCAAGATTTGGATCAGGCCAGCCTCGACCGCCAGCGTCTGGAGAAATATCTCGACGCCGTTCGCGAGTCTACGATCACCGATCCGGAGAAGATGAAGGCACACACGACGCTGCTGGCGCGCAGCCTGAGCATCCGCGTCGAGCAGCAATGTTTCGACAAGCCCAGTGCGCAGCAGGTTCCCTGTCTTGTCCAAAATACTGACCAGTTGGTTCTGGACGATGCTCACAGCCAGAACATGGTCACGTCTTTGACGACCGGCTCTCCGACCGATTTGCTGGTGCAGGTGAGCGCTACGCCTACGGCAGGCGGCGGATATTACAGTGCCTACGTCGGCGCCGTCGTCGATGTCGTCCGAATTCTGGGAAGCGCGCACACCGCGCAATATCAATACATCCCGGCGCTCTCGCTGCCCAAACAGGACAATCTCAATCTCCGACTGAATTCTCCGCCTTCCTTCCGAAATCCGAAATCCGTGATCGTGATCGCGCTGCCGCTGGTGCGCAATGCAGCCGCGCCCCCGTTACGTGCCATCGATGCGGCGCAAGTCTTCTGTATTGACACTCCTTCCCTAGTGCTTCCCGCCGACGGCGCACCTCTGGCATTCGGTACGGCACTCGCACACGATTTCGTTCTTCATGTCGAGACCAAGTCGGGTCCGGGCATCGATCTTCCCGCCGTTCCCGATCCAGGCCAGGGCGGTTTCGTAATTAATACGAAGGCAATGCAGTCGGTCGAGCTGGAGGGCGAGGTAAACGGCATTCTGCGCGGGACGTGGGGTTTTCGTACCTTCGAGGGCCCTCATTTCCGGCTGCGCAGCTCCATTTCAAGCCAGTGGATTGTCGCTGCCAAAGACGCCAGCGCTCTGATTGTGGGCCGTGAGGATACCCTGCATTTGCAGTCTCTCGGCGCCTGCTGCGTGGCCGGAGTGGCTCTTCTTGATGAACAGGGCAAGATAACTGAAGCTACCTGGAAGATCGCGAAACCCGACGAACTGGAAGTGAAAGTCCCGCTGCAAACCGCGACGGCGGGCACGCTGACCATGCTGATCCATAAACTTGGTTCACGGCACACGGATGAAATTCCGCTGCACACCTATTCGGAAGCCGGTCGCCTGAACGTATTTACGATTCATGCGGGCGATTTGGAAGGCGTTCTGAAAGGCACCCGGCTCGATCAGGTTACCGCGCTTGACGTTAACGGCATCCGGTTTCTGCCTCAAGGTCTTACGCGCAACAATCAGGAGGACGAACTCAAGCTTATCTCCTCGGATAAATCTGTCGCCAACCGCCTCCAGGCCGATGATTCCATCGTGGCGCATGTAGCGCTGAAAGATGGCCGCTCACTGGATGTGAAAACCATGGTCGAAGCCCCTCGCCCGCGCCTGGTGGTGCTCAGCAAGAGCGTGCAGCCCGATCTATCGGCGCGGCCCTCTCAGGTTCGTATGCAGAATCAGGACGAACTGCCGCAAGATGCGCGCTTGAATTTCTTTCTCAAGACGCAGGTTCCTGAAAATTTTCCTCGCAGCGAGAAAATCGAAGTCGCCACCGCCGACGAATCTTTCCGGGTCATGTTGAGCGAGAAAGACGGCAACCTCATGCCGCAGGACTCCAAAACCATTTTTGCCCTGCTCGATCCCATGAAGCTGCTGGGCCCTTCCGCATTCGGCCCGCTGAAGTTTCGTCCAATTGGAGAGGATGGAGTCGAGGGCGACTGGCAGCCGCTCGTGACTCTGGTACGGATTCCGGTTCTCGAAGGAGTTCGTTGCGCCAGCAGTGAGGAGAAACAGTGCATGCTGAGCGGAGACAAACTCTTTCTGATCGACGCCGTCAGCGCCGAGCCCGACTTTTCCAACCCCGTGACCGTTCCTGACGGCTTTGTTGAGGCGGAACTCAGGATTCCGTCGCCCAAAGGGCCTACTCTTTACATCAAGCTGAGAGACGATCCCTCGACGGTGGTGACCGCGACCGTCCCGATGTTGAGCACGCCGCAGTAGCTCGCAGGCAAGTCGCCTGGAGAAGAGGCGCGGTCCAGAAAACTCCGCGGTACTCGGGCTGGCGGGCTTACCGAATTTCGCGACGAATCTCGGTTTTAGGTTTAATATAGCGGCTTAATCTCAGGCGCGACACGCTGCGCCACGGTAATTTCCCCGGCCCCATTTTCTGGCTCCTGCTTCTCGAGGTCTGCAAATGGTGGAGTCCTCGTCTCGACATGCCGCTGTGACCCCTGCTGACAATTCCCTGTCTGGAACTGTGGCCGGTCGTTTTCTGATCCGGGGCCGGCTCGGAGCCGGCGGTATGGGAGAGGTGTATCGCGCAGAGGATATCCGGCTGAAACGCTCGGTTGCGCTCAAGCGCATGTCCCCGCATCTGCGTGCCGACCGTCTCTACCGCGAGCGTTTCTTCAAGGAGGCCGAGCGGGCCTCCGGATTAACCGGTGAGCACGTGGCGGCCATTTACGACGTTCTGGAAGATAACGGCGAGATTTTTCTGGTCATGGAGTACGTGGACGGGGAGACTCTGCGCGAACGCCTTCATCGCCCACTCCCGCTGGAGGAGTTTCTCCACATTGCCAGGCAGTGCGCCGATGCTCTGATGGTGGCTCATGCCCGCGGCATTGTGCACTGCGATCTCAAGCCGGAAAATATTATGCTGACCGCCACGCAACAGGTGAAAGTCCTGGATTTTGGAGTGGCCAAGCATCTTCCCCGTACTGACGACAGTTCCACCCTGGAGGACCTGGTAGGTGGAACCCCGGCTTACATGTCGCCGGAAGTTCTTTTGGATAATCTTTCTGACGGACGGGCCGATATCTTTTCTCTGGGTGTGGTCTTCTATGAAGCCCTCACGGGCCAACAACCTTTCAGGGCCCGCAGCTTCGTCGCCACCAGCCAGCGAATATTGCATGACTCTCCGCCTCCGGTCAGCAGCCT
>DATNMU010000034.1:0-21769 GCA_035602195.1 Candidatus Acidiferrum sp. | reverse complement strand
TGGCGAACCCAATTCGAGAATTGCTGCTGAGCCCTCGGATGCCCACCGCGCTGAAGGCGCGTCCATCGCAATTTTCGGCGGTCGCCCTCTACTGCCAAATGCTGGAATTCCTCTCGATCTGAACTGGGTGCAGGATGTTCGCGTGAATACCAGCGCCGTCGAGCGCCGCGCCCAGTCGCAAGTGGCGCGCCGCACGGTAAAAAAAGAGTGGCAGGCCGCATGGCTGCTCCGCGCAATTTCGTGCATGGACCTGACAACGCTCTCCGGCGACGACACAGATGAACGTGTGCGCCGCCTGTGCGCCAAGGGGATGCGTCCGGTTCAGCACGATCTCGCGCAGAAGCTTGGCATCGAAGAATTGAAAATAAAAGTTGCCGCCATCTGCATCTACCACGTTTTTGTTGAAACCGCACTGCATGCCCTGCAGGGCAGCGGCATACGCGTCGCTGCGGTTTCCACTGGCTTTCCTGCCGGACTCTCGCCACTGGCGGAACGTATTGCTGAAATTCGCCGCTCCGTCGAAGCAGGCGCTCACGAGATTGATGTCGTTATCACCCGCGGCCATGTTTTTGGCGGACGCTGGCAGGCGCTTTATGACGAAGTCGCAGCCTTCAAACAAGCGTGCGGCTCCGCCCACATGAAAGTCATTCTGGCCACTGGCGACCTTCTCACGCTGCGTAACGTGGCGCGCGCCAGCGTCGTAGCCATGATGGCCGGCGCCGACTTCATCAAGACTTCCACCGGCAAAGAGGCTGTTAACGCCACGCTTCCAGTGAGCCTGGTGATGACTCGCGCCATCCGCGAATACGCTCAACAAACCGGAATGGCGGTCGGCTTCAAAGCCGCCGGCGGAATTCGCACCGCCAAGCAATCCACGGACTGGCTGGCCATGATGAAAGAAGAACTCGGCGACTCCTGGATGCGTGCCGATCTTTTCCGTTTTGGCGCAAGCGGATTGTTGGGCGACATCGAGCGGCAACTCGAGCATTACGCGACCGGACGCTACTCGGCGGAGTATCGCCATCCGATCGCTTAGTGCTCGGCGTTCTTGCGGCGAAGCAACTTTTAATAAAACAAGACCAGCGAGCCAACCTACATGAGCATTGCCGAAAAATTCTTGACCATGGAGTACGGTCCCGCTCCCGAAGATCCGAAAGAAGCGCAGGCCTGGCTCGATCGCCACAAGCGTCGCTTCGGACACTTCATTAATGGCGCGTGGCGAACTCCTGCGGGCGGCGAATATTTCGAAACGCTCGATCCCTCCAACGGAGAAAAGCTGGCCTCGGTCGCTCAAGGTTCAGCCACCGATGTCGACGCCGCTGTGGAGGCCGCGCGCGCCGCGTTTCCGAAGTGGCGAGTCCTCACTCCCCACGTTCGAGCACGTTACCTTTATGCGCTCGCGCGCCTGGTCCAGAAACATTCCCGCCTGCTTGCCGTTCTCGAGACCATGGACAACGGAAAGCCGATTCGCGAGAGTCGCGACATCGATATTCCCCTCGTTGCCCGGCATTTCTACTACCACGCAGGTTGGGCGCAACTTCTCGAGCAGGAATTTCCTGAGTACGAACCTTGTGGAGTTGTCGGTCAGATTATTCCCTGGAATTTTCCGCTGCTCATGGCGGCGTGGAAGATTGCTCCGGCACTCGCCACTGGAAACACGGTAGTTTTGAAGCCCGCCGAATTCACTCCGCTGACTGCGCTCGTCTTCGCCGAACTCTGCCAGGAAGCTGGTTTGCCCGCCGGAGTGGTCAACATCGTTACTGGCGACGGTTCAAGTGGCGAGGCGCTGGTGAAACATCCCAACGTCGACAAAATCGCGTTCACAGGTTCCACTGAAGTCGGTCGCGCTATCCGCAGCGTCACCGCGACATCTCCTAAGCGCCTGTCCCTCGAATTGGGAGGGAAGTCTCCGTTCATCATTTTCGACGACGCCGATCTGGACAGCGCCGTCGAAGGATTGGTCGATGGAATCTGGTTCAATCAAGGCCAGGTCTGTTGCGCCGGATCGCGTCTCTTAATGCAGGAAAGTATCGCCGAGACTCTTATCGGAAAGATCCGAGAACGCATGAGCACGCTGCGCATCGGAGCGCCGTTGGACAAGGCAATCGACATCGGGCCAATCGTTGCGCGCGTGCAACTGGATCGCATCCAGCGCATGGTTGGCCAAGGCATCGCCGAGGGCGCAACCTGCTGGCAACCTGAAGTAGCGTTGCCTTCGCGCGGTTTTTATTATCCGCCTACTCTGCTGAGCAACGTGCATCCCACATCGATCGTAGCGCAGCAGGAAATTTTCGGACCAGTGCTGGCTGCAATGACATTCCGCACCCCGCGTGAAGCAGTCGAGTTGGCCGACAATACGGTCTACGGTTTGGCCGCATCCGTATGGAGCGAAAATATCAACGTGGCGTTGCATGTCGCCGCGCAATTGAAAGCCGGCGTCGTCTGGGTGAACTCCACTAATCTGTTCGACGCTTCTTGTGGTTTCGGCGGATACCGCGAGAGCGGATTCGGGCGCGAAGGCGGCAAGGAAGGCCTGCTCGAATATTTGCAGCCCTCCTGGTTTAAGAACGCGCCGAAGCTACCTGCGAAAAAACCAGTTGCTGCTGCAGAGTCGGAGAATGAAAGCAATCCCCCGGCAATCGATCGCACCGTAAAACTTTACATCGGTGGCAAGCAGGCGCGCCCGGATTCCGGCTACAGTATGGAAGTGCGCTCGTCAGATGGCCGCTTACTCGGGGAGGCCTCGCTGGGCAACCGCAAAGATATTCGCAACGCAGTCGAGGCCGCCCGCAAGGCGGAGGCGTGGTCAAGAGCAACAGCGCACAATCGCGCGCAGGTTCTGTATTACTGCGCCGAAAATCTCTCCCAGCGCCGCGACGAAGTTGTTCATAGACTCGCTGCCGCAGTCGGCGCCAAGCAAGCCGCCGCCGAAGTCGATCTCGGAATCGAGCGCATCTTCTCCTATGCGGCATGGGCCGACAAGTTTGATGGTGCCGTGCACAATCCTCCATTTCGCAACATCGCGATTGCTATGAACGAACCGCTCGGCACCATGGGCATCATCTGTCCCACAGAGGCGCCGCTGCTGGGTTTTCTGTCGCTTGTGCTTCCCGCTCTCGCGATGGGGAACACCGTGATTGCCGTTCCATCCGAATCTTATCCGCTCGTCGCCAGTGATCTTTATCAACTTTTTGATACCAGCGACGTACCGGCCGGCGCGGTGAATATTGTCACCGGCTACTCTTCTCAATTATTAAAAGTCCTGGCTGAGCACGACGACGTGGATGCCGTCTGGTCATTCGGTGACGAAGCCAGTGCCTCTGCAGCGAAAGCAATGTCGGTCGGAAATCTAAAACAAGTTTGGACGAACGAGGGCCGGGCCATTGACTGGTTCAATTCAAAACTGGCTGAAGGCCGCTGGTTTCTTGAGCATGCCACTCAGGTGAAAAATATCTGGGTTCCATACGGAGAATAATCACCCATCACATTTCGCCCTGCAGCGAGGTTCGCTTTCATCCCGAAAATCGCCGGGAATGGCGATTGCTTTTGTTCTGGCTCGGCGCTAGCATACTCCGGTCATTCTCTTCGCCCGGCATCTTGAGCTTTATTCATGCAAGTTTCTCGATCAATTGCGTACTTGATCTAAGGAGGAAACATGGGCATCGCAGTTTCACCTCAAATTCATCCCCAGGTCGCGGAGTTCATCGAAAAGCCCCGCAAAATGTTAATCGATGGCAAATGGGTCAACTCTATTTCTGGCAAAACTTTTCCCACCTATAATCCCGCCACTGGTGAAGTGCTGGCACACGTTGCAGAAGGTGATCGTGAAGATATTGAGCAAGCCGTGAAGGCCGCGCGTAAAGCCTTCGACCACGGCCGGTGGCGCCGCTTGACTTCATCCGAGCGCGGCCGCCTGATCTGGAAGCTGGCCGACTTATTGGAAGCTCACACCGAAGAATTCGCTTACCTGGAAAGTCTCGACAACGGCAAACCGCTAACCGTCGCGCGCGCCGCCGACGTTCCCTTGGCAGTCGATCTGTTTCGCTACATGGCAGGTTGGACTACGAAGCTCGAAGGCAACACAATTCCAATTTCAGTTCCATACACGCCCGGCGCTAAGTATCTTGCCTACACGCTGCGCGAACCAGTCGGAGTTGCGGGACAAGTGATTCCCTGGAACTTCCCCTTGCTGATGGCTGCCTGGAAACTGGGTCCCGCGTTGGCCTCGGGTTGCACCGTGGTATTGAAGCCCGCCGAGCAAACACCGCTTTCGGCGCTGCGTTTGGGCGAACTCATTATGGAAGCTGGATTCCCCGAAGGCGTCGTCAATATTGTCCCAGGCTACGGTGAAACGGCTGGCGCGGCACTGGCCGCGCATCCGCAAGTGGATAAAATTGCCTTCACCGGTTCCACCGAAGTCGGAAAATTGATTGTGCACGCGGCTGCCGGCAACTTGAAAAAAGTTTCGCTCGAGCTCGGTGGCAAATCTCCCAACGTCGTTTATAAAGATGCCGATCTCGACTCCGCCATCCCCGGTGCCGCGAGCGCCATCTTTTTCAATCACGGCCAGTGTTGCTGCGCCGGATCCCGCCTCTACGTAGAGAAGCCCATCTTTGACCGCTTCGTGGAAGGCGTCGCCGAACAAGCAAAGAAAATCACTGTAGGTTCGGGGCTCGATCCTGACACTCAAATGGGTCCGTTGGTTTCTCAAGAACAGCAGACTCGAGTCTGCGGATATTTGGAGGCTGGTTTCTCGGAAGGCGCGACTGCCCTGGCAGGCGGCCACAAAAAAGGAGACAAGGGCTATTTCGTCGAGCCGACTGTCCTTGTCAACACCCGAGAAGATATGAAAGTGGTGCAGGAAGAAATCTTCGGACCAGTGGTGACGGCGATGCCGTTCAGCGATCCCGAGGAAATCCTCTCGCGCGCCAATGACAGCGAATATGGCCTGGCCGCCGCCGTTTGGACGCGAGACATCAGCAAAGCTCACCGCACCGCGGAGCTTTTGCGCGCTGGTACGGTGTGGATCAACTGCTACAACATTTTCGATGCCGCCATGCCATTCGGTGGATATAAACAATCGGGATGGGGCCGCGAGATGGGACACGACGCTCTCAGCCTGTACACCCAAACCAAGTCGATCTGTACCAAATTGTCGTAACCTGTCGTACTCCACAATAAAAAATGGACGGCGCTAAACACGCCGTCCTTCTTTATCTCAATCACTCAAACCAGACTTCATCGCTCCATGAGCAGAACCTTCTCCGCGTCATCGACTTCAGTCAGTTTCACTTCAATAACTTCGTTCATCGTGGTCTGAACATTGCGTCCAATGAAGCTCGCTTCAACCGGCAATTCGCGATGTCCGCGGTCAATCAACACACACAACTGCACGCGCCGCGGCCGGCCATGGGAAAACAGCGCATCGAGCGCGGCTCGCGTCGTGCGTCCGGTGTAAAGAACGTCATCTACCAGAACAATATTCTTGTCCTCAATCGAAAACCCAATTTCCTTAGTCTGCACCACAGGCTTGGGCCCCACCGTGGAGAGATCGTCACGATAGAAAGTAATGTCCAGCGTGCCCACTGGAACTTTAGCATTCTCAATTCGAGTGATGATCCTGCCCAGCCGTTCCGCGATCGGCACGCCACGGCGGCGGATTCCAACCAGCCCTAAGCTTTCTACGCCATCGTTCTTTTCCACGATCTCATAAGCCAGGCGTACCAGCGTGCGCTCAATTTCCGAGGCCGACATCAGTTGCGCCTTCTGCCGGAGACCTGTCTTGCGGGTGGTAGTGGTTTTGGCGTTCACCATGAAATATGCCTCACTAAGTTCAGATTGATTGATTTATTGCTGCGCGATTATCCGACAGGCCGCTTCTCAATGTAGTCAACACGGCGTGAGAGGTCAAGCGGGATGCGGCCGACGAGCCCTTAAGAGAAAATTAAACTTCGTCTCGTTTAGCAGCCAGTGTGTCTTGAACAATCGTCACGGAACTGGCCGCGGGATGGACTCTTACAATGCGCGTAAGAACGTTCTTATCGTTCTGCACTGCGTCGAGCGTGATCTTGTGCGGAGCAGCCATCGCGCCATCTCCCGGCACAATTCCCACGCCTTGATTGCGTCCACCAGCTTTTGCCCGGTAAAGGGCGGCGTCTGCGAGTTCGATAACCTCTTCGGCGCAAACCGACTCATAAGCGCTACGGCACCACGGGAAAGGAGCCCAACCCACTGAGCACGTCTTTCGCACGCTGATTCCGTGTCCTAGATCGAAGGCCTCCGCTGCCATAACATCCAGAATGCGTTCACAGAAAGCGGGGATGCCCGACGGGTCCGCGGAGCGCGACATGATTAGAAATTCTTCTCCTCCCCAGCGAACCAGAACATCCGATTTCCGCACGACCTTGCCTAATCGTTCGGCAACCCGCTGCAGTAGCCGATCTCCCGTGGGGTGGCCGTGAACGTCATTCACTTCTTTGAAGAAATCCATATCCACCATGATGAAGACTAGATCGCGATGATCAAGGTCATGAACACCGCCGGCGCTTACCCGCTCATAATTTCGCAAAACCTGCCCCGCCTCTGACGTCAGAATCTCTTCCAGATAACGGCGGTTCCAGACTCCTGTTAAAGAGTCGGTATAAGAGATTTCCTGCAGCTCAATATTCTTGCGCTGCAATTCCTGGCTGTGCCACCGCAGCGACTGTTCCTTATTTTCCAATTCATCTTTCAGCTTGCACGTCTCGTTCAGATTCTGACGCGATAAGCGAAGCAAATGAAGTAATTCACGGTCCATCCAGTGCTGCTTAATGAAAACCAGCGCTCCCATGAAGACCATTGCCCCGACCGTCAATACCAGCCTGTAGGTGCGTACTCGCTGCGGAGCTCCTCCGCCAAACTGCGCCCACCCCACCATCAGTGGCGTGGAAAAAACCGCGATCATCGCTAACCGTGCCGTCCACATGCCCTCGTCGTCTCGCGGACCTTCACTACGTGGCTGCGGCAAAGCGTCGCGACTCGTCGCACCCGCCACTGCGAACAGGGCCATGGCCCCTACCAGCGGAACATCATAGAGACTGCCGGTGTAGTAATGATGAAAATCGATTGCCGCTCCCGCCACAATGGAGGCCACGCCGTAGAGCAGTGCTGCCTTGAGAAATCGTCCGTAGATAGTTTGCCAGGTACCTTGACTACGCTTCCAAATCAGCCCAGCTCCCACAATCAGAACAACCTGTTCACAGGCATAAAGCAGATCAAAGCTGTTTCCGTAGGTCATTTCGTCCGGCGAAACGTACTGCCACGGAATCACAATGAACAGATACAAATAAAGCCACCACGTGAGCAAAAGAAAAAAGTCCAGTGACACCAGCCTTAGGGAGTGGTCATCTCGTTGAATGTGCGGCTGCAGAGCCAGCGCTGCCATCATGGGAACCACGTGCAGGAATAGAATTACGTCTCCGATAAACGGGTTCGGCACTTCCTGGCGCAGGTACACCTCGAAGTAGGTCCAGAGCATCTGCGAGCCCAACCACATCCCGCAGCCCAATGCCATGAGGGCCCAGAAAATCTGCGCCTTCTTATCGCTTAAGCGAAGGTTCCAGACAATAGCTACGGTCGCGCTAGCCAACAAGATGCATTGTGTTATGTCCCCGAACGCGGTAAGGCCAAAGCTGCGCGGCACGAGCAAAGACACAAGGATGTGTGTGCACACGACTGCGCACACGATCGCCGTCCACCTGCCGGATTGCCGCACAGAAACTAAGCCCACGCTAACAGTCTAGTTTGACCTGGGGACGCACTGGATATTACGGAAGTAATCGAAACAATTGTCACAAACGTGTTTGTGGCGGCTAACTCGCAGCTTCTAAGAATCGTTCAGCAAACCGGAAAACGTCGCCGTAGGAATTGTATAAAGGTACGGGCGCAACTCGGAACGTATCCGGCTCCCGCCAGTCCCCAATGATGCCTTCGCCGGCCAGGCTTTCACAAAACAGCTTTCCATTCCTCGCCATCCGGATCGAGAGCTGCGCCCCTCGCCGCGCTTTTTCGCGCGGAGTGATAATCGAAAACTTTGCAGATGATTTCTGATCCAGCAAGAACTCCAAATACCCTGTCAGCGTTTCGCTCTTGGCGCGCAAACGACTCACGCCAGCTTCGCCGAACACGTCCATGGAAGCCCGCAGAACCGCAAGACTCACAATCGGCGGATTGCTTAACTGCCAGCCATCAGCGCCAGGCATAGGTTGAAAGTTCGGCCCCATCTCGAACCGTGATTCTTCGTCATGACCCCACCAACCCGCGAAGCGAGGCAAGTCCCACGCGCGCGTGTGGCGCTCATGGACAAAACAACCGGCAACGCACCCCGGACCTCCATTCAAATATTTGTAGCTGCACCACACGGCAAAGTCTGGACCCCACTCATGCAGCTTCAAGGGCACGTTGCCGGCGGCGTGCGCCAGATCGAAACCGACTATGCATCCCTGTTTGTGACCCGCTCGCGTGATGCGTGCCGTATCAAACGCTTGCCCGGTCGCATAGTTCACGCCGCCCAACATAATAAGTGCAATGTCCTCTTCTCGCTCAATCGACGCCTCAATCTCTTCCTCGCGCAGGCACGATTCCCCCGGCAATGGTGTTAGCTCAATCAGCGAAGTCGCAGGATCGAAACCATGAAAACGAATCTGCGATTGCACCGCATACTGGTCGGAAGGGAAGGCTCCGCGCTCGATTACGATTTTGTGCCGGCTCTTGGTCGGCCGGTAAAACGAAACCATCATCAGGTGCAGATTGACTGTGAGCGAGTTCATCACCACGACTTCGAGCGGCTTCGCTCCCACCAGTTCGGCGGTCTGCTCCGTGAGTAGCCTGTGATAAGGCATCCAGGGATTTCTCGCTCGAAAATGGCCCTCTACTCCGAGTTCCGCCCAATCTTTCAGCTCGTGCTGAATATACGCGGACGCCGTCTTCGGTTGCAGTCCTAGCGAGTGGCCACACAAATAGACGCAATCACCAGCTGAATGTTTAGGAAAGAAAAAGCGTTCGCGGAATTGTTTAAGAGGGTCGCTTTCATCCATCGCAATCGCGAAATCCTCGTCCGCATGAAATTCGAGGTCACTCACGCGCGAATCTCCAACAGAGTAAGATTCCCCCGAATTAACTGCTCAGCCTTGGCCCAGTCGAGATCCTCTACGCGATCGATGTGCTCGCAAAGTTCAGAAAGCATCCGGTCTTGAATCGCGCCTCGCTCCAGTGCCACCGAGTATGGAATGCGATGGAAAGTCACCATGGCGTATTTCGGCACAAAGATCTCCGGATACCTGGCTTCCAAGGCCAATTCCACTTTTTTTCGAAATAAGAACCTCGCGTCGGCTACTCGATCTCTCATCTCCCTAAAGTTATCGATGGCCATATCCGCGATGGCATCCGTATTCACTTTGCGCGCAAATTCGAACTCGCCGAAAACCCGCAGCCAATTCGGACCACGCTGGTCCAATAGTTCCATCAGAGAAGTGCAATCTTCAAAACCGCAGTTGATTCCTTGGCCAAAGAACGGAACGATTGCGTGCGCCGCGTCTCCGAGCAACAAAGCTCTTTCCTCAAGATGCCAGGGCGAACACTTAATCGTGACCATCGCCCCGGTAGGGTTGGCAAAATAGTTTTCCGCGAGCCGTGGCATCAACGATAAAGCATCTGGAAAGTGAGAGCCGAAAAACCCGACGACCTGTTGCGGCGAAGTGAGGCTGGCAAAACTATCCGCTCCTTCAAATGGCAGAAACAGGATGCAAGCGAAGGTGCCGTCTGTGTTGGGCAGTGCAATCAGCATCAGATTGCCCCGCGGCCAAATATGAAGGGAATGAGTCTCCAATTGATGCTCGCCTCGCGCATTCGCCGGAATCGTCAACTCTTTGTATCCGTAATCGAGATATTGCTGCGAGAAAGTGAAGCGGCTCACTTTCAGCATTTCCGTTCGAATCGCCGATGCCGAACCGTCGCATCCGATCGCAACGCCAGCCCGTCGCGTCGTCTCCTTTGCCGTCTCCTCATTGTGAAGTCGTATCTCGCCGGTCTTTACGTCGTAACCCGTGCAGCGCTCATTGAAATGAATAATTGTGCCTTGTTTTTCGGCCGCGTCCAGCAGCGAAATATTCAACTCAGCCCTGGAGATCGAATTGATGACTTCGGTCTCATTCTTCCCATAAGGCTGAAAAGTGAGATCGCCGGTGGTCGAATGCATCATCCGGCCCTTCATCGGAATGATGATTTTCCGCATCAGCTCCCACAGTCCGGCCTGCTGCAACGCGTATATGCCCCGGGTAGAAAGCGCGAGATTGATCGATCGTCCCGCACTCATGCGCACTTGCCGGATATCTGGACGCCGCTCGTACATCTCAACCGCGAACCCTCGTTGCCTCAGCAATACGGCCAGCAAAGGCCCATTCAATCCGGCCCCGATGAGTGTGATCTTGTCAGCTGCAGGATTCATTCGAAGTATTGTTCACGTGCATCGCGAAAAGATGAACGGTGTTACATAATCGAAGAGGCTGTTCTTCTATTCCGTCAGCAACGTCCTCGCTTCCCATAATTCCGGGAAGAATTTCTTGTCGAGGGTGAGCTTCAGATAGGACGCTCCCGCGCTTCCTCCCGTACCCATCCGAATGCCGATGATTCGCTCGACCAACTGGATGTGGCGTAATCGCCAACTCACGACGAGTTCGTCAAACTCAGTCAGGCGCTCGCAAACATCGATCCAATCCCGATGATGATGCTCATCTTTGTAGAGTGCATGCACGGCGCGGGCGCGAGCGTCGAATCTCTCTTTCTCGGACTCAGTCGCTTTGGCCGGCGCCAGCTTTCCGATCGCCTCCAGAGCTCCGAAGAATACATCCCGCAGCGAAGGCTCTTCCAACCGCCGCTTCAGGCTTGCATAGGCCTCAGGCGTGGGACGGTGGTAGCGCAACATCTTCTCATCCTTCAACCCGCATAAGAATTCGATTTCCCGAAACTGCTCGGATTGAAATCCGCTGGCCGGTTCGAGCAAACTGCGAAATGCCAAGAAATGCGTGGGCAGCATCGTCTCCAGAATCGTGAACTGCTCTACCAGCACTCGCGTGATTTCCGTGCAGCGGCGCAGCAGTCGAGCGGCCTCGTACACTTCATCCCGTGACTGCGGAGCCGCTCCCGCCTTGCCCAAATTTGCTACCACAGCATCCAGATCGTGGAGCAATTCCTTGAACCACAACTCATAAGTCTGGTGCACAAGGATGAAAAGCATCTCGTCATGATGGGGCGGCAAAGACTGCGGACGCTGCAACTCGAGCAGTTCCGAAACTTTCAAATATGAACTGTAGGTAAGCTGCCCGTGCTCTGGCGGACGCACCGAATCTGTGGTCGAAGAACTTTTATTGTCATCTTCCGCCGATGCTCCATCCAACGCAAGGAAGCGCATCGCATTCGTACCCAAAAGCTTCGCCTGTGTATCTTGCGGTAACTTGCTCTCGCGTATCAGCGAACTGACACGCTCCTCGCCTAACGGAAACGGATAGTCCGATCCCAGCATTACCCTCTCCGCTCCCATCGTTTCCACCAGGAATTGCAAAGCACGTTGGTCAAACACCGCAGAGTCGACAGAGAAGCGGTTGAGATAATAACTGGGCGGATGTTGGCAATCGCCACGCGCGACCGGATGGTGATGCCAGGCATTTTCCAATCGTCCAAGTAGATATGCGAAACTCCCACCGCCATGCGCAAAACAAATTCTCAGCGCGCTCGGCAGTCGATCGAACCCCCCGCTCAAGATGAGCGCCACAATCGACAACTGTGTCTCTGCCGGCATTCCAACTGTCCAGGGCATCATGTATTTCGGCATGCGCTCCTGGCCAAACATTTCCCAAGGATGGACGAGGACAGCCGCCCCTTCATCCGCGCAGTGATGAAGAAAGGTCACGATGCCGGCATCATCCAGATTTTTCGGGCCAACGTGATTGCCGATTTGCACGCCCAAGTGGCCTGCGCGCATGCAGCGGCTAAGCTCCTTGCAAGCCGCATCAGTGTCTTGCAGCGGAACCTGGCAAAGCGATTTCAACCTCCCCTTGCCCCGCTCGCAAAGCTCCAGCGCGGAATCGTTGAACACGCGCGCACAATCCAGCGCGTGATCAATCGGACGCTCGTACGCAAACAACACCGGCGTCGCGGACATAACTTGCACATCAATGCCGTTGCGGTCCATCTCCTGCAGGCGCACTTCTGGATCCCAGCAGGCCGAATAAATATGGCGGAAGAATCGGTCTCCCACCAGAATCTCGGCCTTGCCAGGCTCGGTGTGCTTGATCCAGGGCCAGTTCGGCGTGCCATAGCGCGCAGCCAGATCAGGCCATGATTCGGGAAAGAAATGATTGTGAATATCGATGACTGGCATGCCTACTTGCCCGGATGAATCGTGCCGCAATGTTCACATTTGCGCTTGCTCTCGTCGCTGTAAAACTTTTCAAACAATGGCGGCAGGTCTTTGACAATACTCTTCAACTTCACCTCAGCGCGATAAATTAATTGATGGCACTTCGGGCAGAACCATTCGAACGCGTCGAGAGAACCTTTCGGGCGCGGCACTTCAACCACCACCCCGATCGTATCTGCCGGCCGCTGTGGCGAATGCCGCATATGCTTGGGCAAAAGAAAAATGTCGCCTTCTTTGATCGGAATTTCAAGCGGGGGTTTCCCCGGCTCCTCCATGATGCGCAGAGAAATGTTCCCCTTCAGTTGATAGAAGAATTCCTCTGTTGGATCGTCGTGATAGTCGCGACGCTGGTTCGGGCCGCCGACTACTGTGACCATCATCTCGCCGTCTTCCCATACCTGAGCGTTACCCACCGGCGGCTTAAGCTTCTCCTTGTTCGCCTCGATCCACGCCTGAAAATTAAAGGCCTTCAAATTCTTGATAGACGCCATCGTGACTCCTATTGCAACGGCTTGTAGGCCGTAACTCGAATTTCAATCAGCAAGTGTGGATGCGGTAACTGATGCACGGCCACCGTGGTTCTCGCCGGCCCATCGTATCCGAAGAATTCACCGTAAACCTCGTTGTACCCGTCGAAATCCTTCATATCTACCAGGTACGCTGAAAGCTCGACCACATCCTGCAGTTGCGCTCCAGAGCTATGCAGGATGTCGCGAATATTCTCAATCACCGCGCGCGTTTGCACTCGAATATCGAAGTGCGTCTTGCCCAGCGAATCGACTTCCGCCCCTGCGATGGTATCGTCGGCGCGACGCGCACTGGTCCCCGATACAAACAAAAAATCTCCCGCTCGCTTCACATGCGGATACTTCCCGCGGGGAGCGGCCTTGCCTTCGATAACTTTGCTGTCGGTTCGCGTCATTTGTTGCCCGCAGCGTTCTTAGGGGGTTTGACTGTGCCAATCGAAAAAGCATCACAGCCGGATGCAGATGTTGTTCAGCTCGGAATAAAAATTCAAAGAATGCATTCCACCTTCGCGTCCAATGCCGGAAAGGCCCGCTCCACCAAAGGGCGTACGCAGATCGCGCAGAAACCAGCAATTCACCCATGTGATGCCGACATTCATTTGTTGCGCGACGCGATGTCCGCGTTTCAGGTCGCTCGTCCAGATCGATGCCGCGAGTCCATACTTTGTGTCATTAGCCATCGCGACCGCGTCCTCTTCAGAATCAAACGGCGCGATATGGCACACCGGCCCAAAGATTTCTTCCTTCACGCACCGCGCCGATTCCGGCAACCCAGTATAGATGGTCGGCTGCACGTAAAACCCGTGATCGCGTTTGTCGCCAAACATCGAAACTCCTCCGCCGGTCACCAGGGTCGCACCTTCTTCACCGGCTAACCGGTAGTAAGAGAGCACCTTCTCGCGGTGTTGCGCCGAAATCAGTGGGCCTAAGTCAGTTCTGTCATCGCTCGGCCAACCCTCATGCAAACCCTCCGCCTTGCGTTTCAGCGCTTCCACAAATGAATTGAAAATCTTGCGCTCCACGTATATGCGTTCGGCGCACAAACATACTTGCCCCGTATTCAAAAACACCGCATCGGACAATCCGCTTATAGCTTCATCAAAGTTACAATCGGCAAACACGATGGCTGCATTCTTTCCACCCAGTTCAAACGAGACCGGCTTTACCGTCGGGGATACCGACTGCATGATTGCCGTTCCGGTTCTCGATTCTCCCGTGAACGTAATCGCATCCACGTCCGCATGCTTCGTGAGAAACTCTCCCGCCGAGCCCGGCCCGAATCCATGAACAACGTTGTATACGCCCTTAGGGATTCCGGCATCTTGCATCGCCTCGGCCAGCAGAGTAGCGGTCGCCGGCGTTTCTTCCGAAGGTTTGACCACCACTGCATTTCCACACGCCAGCGCCGGCGCAACTTTCCAGGTGAGCAACAACAGCGGCAGGTTCCACGGCGTGATCACGCCCACCACTCCCAGCGGCTTGCGCACGGCGTAGTTTAGGGCGTTGGTTCCGTCCGGAGTTTCAGTCTGAAACGATTCCAGCCCGGACATTTTCACCAGGTCCGCAAAAACGCGAAAATTCGCCGCCGCTCGCGGAACGTCCAGCCGCGAAGTCAGCGCCACGGGTTTACCTGTGTCCGCGACTTCGGCCTGCACGAAGCAATCGAAACGTTTTTCAATCGCCTCCGCCACCCGATGCAAACGAGATGCGCGTTCGCGAATCCCCAGCCGCGCCCATTCTCCCATGGCCGCTCGTCGCGCAGCATGCACTGCTTCGTTTACCTGCGCTTCGCCGGCTTCGGCGACCTCTGCGATTACCGTTCCATCAGCCGGATTCACGTCCGCAAATTCGCCCTTGCCAGACACGAATCGGCCATCGATATAATTTTGGATGAGTTTCACAAGATCCCCGGGCGGGCTTAGGCAATCGTAGCAGGACAATTGAAGGCGAAGCAATCGCAGTGCTTGCGCTCACATCCGCCGTTCTTGCAAATATCGGCTCAGCGCATCTTGCCAGGAAGGCATCGTGATTTCCAACGCACGGAGGCTAGCCGGCGACAAGACTGAATATGCCGGCCGTGGTGCCGGCCGCGCCATTTGCTGGCTGCTGACCGGACGAATGTCAGTGCCAAGCCCCGCTTCCCGAACAATCGCCTGCGCAAATTCAAACCAGGTGCAATCGCTGGTATTGGTTGCGTGCACAATCCCCCTCGTATTCTTCCGGCACAACTGAATGATTGCTTGCGCAAGGTCTGTCGTATAAGTCGGAGAACCGCGCTGGTCATTGACCACATCAAGCGCCGGGCGGTTCGCAGCCAGCTTTAAGATGGTATCGGGAAAACATTTTCCCCCGCTTCCAAATAGCCACGACGTTCTCACGATGCAGGAACCAGGCAGCGACTCCAGCAATTTGATTTCAGCTTCAGCTTTACTCTTTCCATATACGCTCCGCGGGTTCCGTGCGTCATCAGTTTCGTATGGCGATGTCTTCGTTCCGTCAAACACATAATCGGAACTGACGAACATAAGCCGCGCTCCAACCTTCTTCGCTGCGGCCGCCACATTTGCCGCGCCATCCCGGTTCACCGCAAAAGCTTTCTCTGGATTTCCTTCACACCCGTCCACGTCGGCGTAGGCCGCGGCCAACACGATCCAATCGGGACGGAGTTCTTGCATCTTTGCCTGTACCCGCTTTTCATCCCGAATGTCCACGTCGCTCGAGCTGAGACCAGTCACCGCATCTTCGCTCCACTCTCGCACGAGAGCCTTGCCCAGCAGGCCGGAAGCGCCAAAAATTGTGGCTCGCATGAAAGTTATTCGTAATACTCGGCTTCGCGGAAGGAAACGCCGCGCTGATCTTTGGGGGAGACGATCGGTTCGGCATTCAGGTCCCACCTGATCTTTAGATCGGGATCATTCCATGCAACCGTTCGCTCATGCTCGGGCGAATAGAAGTCAGTGGCCTTGTAGAGAACCTGTGCCCGTTCTGTGAGCACAAGAAACCCGTGCGCAAAGCCCACCGGAATCCATAACATCCGTTTGTTATCGCCTGACAATCGAACCGCTTCGGAGCGCCCAAATGTCGGGGAACGCCGACGCAAGTCAACCGCTACGTCAAGAATCTCCCCTTCCACCACGCGCACAAGTTTCCCCTGCGGATTCTTTACCTGATAATGCAGCCCGCGCAGAACATTGCGCGAAGAAGAAGAATGATTATCCTGAACAAACCGTTCCGTAATTCCAATCTCAGCCATGCTCTGCTGGTTGTAGCTCTCAAAGAAAAAACCGCGCTCGTCCCCGAACACTCGCGGTTCGAGAATGAATACATCGGGAAGGGAAGTGGGAAGCTTTTTAAGCGAACTCATCGTTGGATGAAACTGATCGAACCTCACCAATCAGAATACCTTTTCCCGCAAGAGCTGCAGCAGATACGCTCCGTAGCTGTTGTTCTTCATGGAATTACCAATCTTCTCGACCTGGTCGGCGGTGACATATCCGGAACGCAGCGCAATCTCTTCCGGGCAAGCCACCATGAGTCCCTGCCTTTTTTCAATGGCTTGAATGTAGAGCGAAGCATCCATCAATGACTCATGCGTGCCCGTGTCCAGCCAGGCCATGCCACGTCCCATCACTACCACTTCCAACTGTCCTCGCTCCAAATAAGCCTTATTCACGTCGGTGATCTCCAACTCACCGCGCGCACTCGGCTTCAACGACTTCGCGATCGACACCACCTGGTTGTCGTAAAAATAAAGTCCGGTCACGGCATAGCGCGATTTAGGACGTTTCGGCTTTTCCTCGATGCTCAGAGCGCGACCCGCCCCATCGAACTCGACAACCCCGTAACGCTCTGGATCGTGCACGGGATAAGCAAACACGCGCGCGCCCTTTGTTTTTTTTGCAGCTTCACGCAAATCCTTCGCCAGATCATGCCCGTAAAAAATATTGTCGCCCAGCACCAGAGCGCAGGCGTGGCTCGCGAGAAACTGTTCGCCCACCAGAAATGCCTGTGCGATCCCCTCCGGCTTGGGCTGCACCTGATATTGCAACTGCAGGCCGAACTGGCTTCCATCGCCCAGCAATACCTTGAACTTATGAACGTCGTCCGGCGTCGTGATCAAAAGAATGTCGCGAATCCCCGCCAGCATCAGCGTGCACAGCGGGTAATAAATCATGGGCTTGTTGTAAACCGGAAGCAGGCTTTTCCCCATCGCCTGCGTCGAAGGATACAAGCGGGTTCCCGAACCGCCTGCCAAAAGAATCCCCTTGTACCCGCTCTCGCTCGAAAATTGTTTCATAATAAATTTGCCGATCGCCGGCCGTTCAAGACGAATAATGCGTTTCGATCCACTGCCGGTAACTGCCGCTGGTCACGTCGCGAATCCAGGCTTCGTTTTCCAGGTACCAGCGCACCGTCTTGCGTATCCCACTCTCGAACGTCTCACGCGGCTTCCATCCCAGTTCGCGCTCGATTTTACTTGCATCCATGGCGTACCGCCGGTCGTGCCCGGGACGGTCTTTCACGAACGTGATCAGTTTGCGGCGCGAATCGCCGCGCCGTCCCGCCAGTTCATCCACAATGTCGCAGATGGTCTCCACGATCTCGATGTTGCGCTTCTCGTTCCAGCCTCCGATGTTATACGTCTCTCCAACCTTTCCCCGAGCCAGAACGGTGGCAATCGCCTCGCAGTGATCCTCCACATAAAGCCAGTCGCGCACGTTCTGGCCATCGCCGTAAACTGGCAGCGGCTTGCCGTCGCGCGCGTTCAGAATCATCAGCGGAATTAACTTCTCGGGAAACTGAAATGGCCCGTAATTGTTCGAGCAATTCGTGGTGAGCACCGGCAGTCCATAAGTATGGTGGTAAGCACGCACCAGATGATCCGACGCGGCTTTCGACGCGGCGTACGGGCTGTTCGGTGCGTAGGCAGTAGTCTCAGAAAACGCCGCCTCTTTTGGCTGTAGCGAGCCAAACACCTCGTCCGTGGAAACGTGCAGAAATCGAAATGCGGATTTCTCCTCATCGGACAAGCTTCCCCAATACGCGCGCGCTTCTTCCAGCAGCGCAAAGGTTCCGTCGATGTTTGTACGGATGAAATCGTCGGGCCCACGAATCGAGCGATCGACGTGACTTTCCGCGGCAAAATGCACAATCGCTCGCGGCTGGCGCCGGCCCAGCAAGCTTCGCACTAGACTGCGGTCGGCAATGTCTCCGTGAACGAACTCATACCGCCGTTCGCGGGTGATCGCCTCCAGGTTGCGCAGGTTTCCCGCGTACGTGAGTTTGTCCAGGTTGACGATTGAAGTCGCATCCCGCCCCATCCCATGGAGAATGAAATTAGATCCGATGAAACCTGCTCCGCCCGTAACCACAATCGCGTTTTCCATGAATATACGGAAAGCTCCAGGACTGGATGGGCATTGAATGCAACTGCACTCGACCAACGCTGCTACTCAACCAAACTTTAAGCGAAACCCATTGTAAACAAAAAAGGACGGGAATCCCCGTCCTTCGTACTTCCTTCGGAAATAAATGGACCGTGCGCGCCTGCGGCGGCTGCACGCTTGGGCTATTATCCCGCCTTCTGTTTCATCGTTGGTTTGGCCTCCACGCGACCACTTGGTTTCATTGTCGGAAGATGAATCACGTCAACACCCATCGTTTCCAGATAAACCTGCTCAATCTTCTCGGCAATATCGGGCCACAGATAATGTTCGAGCACCCGGGCTTTTGCCGCCCGACCTGCCGCCTCGCGCACGCTGCGGTTCGCAATCAGAAATCGTAAGCGTTCAGCCAGATCTGCTGCGTCGCCCCGCCGAAAGGTAAAGCCTGCACCTGCAATAGCCTCGCGATTCTCCGGAACATCGCTACCCAGTACACAAACTCCGGCCCCCATCGCATCCAGTAAGGCCAGCGACAACCCTTCCATCTCAGATGGCAAAACAAAGATCATGGCGTTCGTCAGTAATTCGTTCAACTCCTGGCCTGAAACCCAATCCAATATTTTGATGTTTTCGCTCGCATGGGTACGCAGTTGGCGCGAGTAATCGTCGCAATAGCTCGACCCACCGGCTACCACAAGTTTTATGGGAGTGTTTAACCTTTCATACGCTTCGACTAGCAAGTGGCTGCCTTTTTCCGGAGAAAATCTTCCCAGAAACAAAATGTAAGCCGCCGGTTCAAGCCCCCATTCAAGTATCTTGTGCGGCAAGCTTCTGTCGCGACGTATCCCCCCATTCGGCACGTAGACGGTCTCCACTCCGAAATCCACACTGTAGTGTTTTTGTAATTCCCGGGAAACTACCATAGTCCGGTTGGGCAAGCGCACAGCGGCGCGCTCACCCAGTCGCAACACCGCCGAGGCTACCCGCCCCCATTTTCGGCGCTGCCAGTCCAGGCCTTGCACTGTAACCACGGTTTTCTTTCCAGCCAGGCGGGGCAGGAACGAAAATAGGGCTGGGCCCAGTGCGTGATAGTGGACAATGTCACACGGCTGCGTCAGAACATGCAGTGTGCTAAGAAATGTGTGAACCACGGTCTCCAGATGTTTGGTCCGGATCGTAGGCAGCCGAATGACTTGCATGCCATCATGTTGTTCCCCCGGTGGCGTGAAGTAGGTCCTGCAATACGCCGTAACGCGATGCCCCATCCCCGCCAGGCGCTTGCCCACCTCTTCGTAATACGTCTCGATGCCGCTGTATTTTGAAGCCACGCCACGCCCGCCGATGAACGCGACGCTCAGCGATTGTCTCCGAGGCTGAAATGGTGCGGCGGGTGCGCGGCTGTTCGCCCGAACCAGACGAACACTCGTCTGCCGGTCGCTCCAACTGTGCTGTTCACTTCGCAGTGGAAGGTAGACCTCGAAACTCTTTTGCTGAAGCTGCGCGGCGACCTTCTTCTCAAATCTGTACTTTGTCTGCACGGCGAACCACCTCAACCGCGTGGCCTCTGCTGCCGGCTCTGCCTGTGTCCAAGCCACAAGCCCGACTGCTCGGATCCCATAGCTACCGCTCATTGAGTCCCATTGCTTTTGTCGCTATCTCTATGCACTGGCGAGTTCTTCTTGAAAACCGCAGTAGCTGCGGTACAAAACCATTCTCAGGTCAAGATTGGTAGCCGTGAGCTTTTCGAATCAAACGGTTCTCTATAGCCGGCGATAAATCCCCTCAGGAACTGGAAAAGTCCTTTCGCTCAGCACGGTTCCCAAGATTCGACACTGCATTGACTCCAGCGTTTCTTTAATCTGGCGGGCCGTCGCTTTTCGCGTGACGTGGGCCTCCAGGACAAGAATGATTCCGTCGGTCAGTTGTCCAAGTAGACCGCTCTCGCTGGACGCCCCGGCTGCAGGACCTTCGATGACAACGTACTCGAAATCGTTGCGCAGTTCCGCAAGCGCCCACAGCCAACATCGCTCCGTCGCCGGTTCTGGAGATAGTTCCCGGAGTCCACACTCAGGAACGCACCACAGGTTGTTTGCGATCTGACTTGAGCGTGATTTGATGGAACTGCCTGAGGAGCAAGAGTAGGCTTGGCTCCGCGGCAGCTGTGTTCCGGGCGGCGGATTGCGGCTGACAATCGCGATCTCGGCCGCTGTCTCCTGCGCCAAGGCTTGGCCCACCCGATCACAGATATCACTTGCGTCGATGCCGGATCCCGCCGCGCTGAACACTACCTGTCTCACCGGCTGCCCTGTATTGCTGAAAAATACCCGTCGTACCAACCCGCGAATCTGTTCGCGTGCAAACCTTGTCGGATTCCACCCCTGCGGCTCCGTACAAACCTGCGCCGGCGCAATACCATGCTCCGCTGAACCGACGAGCACCGACCTTGGTAGCACGTTTGCGTTCATAGTCATCTCCTTCAGGCGGACAAGCACCTGTCGATTTTTTCCGGCAGGGACGCCAGCACCGGAATCTCCAAACACGCCATTACCTCTTCTGGCGTCCGCAGAGCAGGGTCCATATAATCTGTGGCGAACGCAGCTCCCGTCCCCACGCTCAAACCGGCGCCGAGGCCCAATAGCAACACCACCGCGGCGGACCAAACCGGCAGCGCCGGCACGACTGGTTGCTCAGCGATGGCTACGTTTACAATGCCGCCTTGGTCGAGTGCGTCACCCATGCGGGCTATTTCCCGTTTTTTTACATAGAGCAGATAGTTCTCTTCCGCCGCTTTCTCGCTACTTGCCAGGTCGTCTTGCGTGATCGCATCTTCGCCCAATTGGCGAGCTAACGCTCCGTATCCAGCCGAATGCGCGCTCGTCGCGGTGGCTCGCGCTCGTAGTCCCTTCATCTGAACCTGCGCCTTTTGTAGTTCGGCTTTAGCCCAGGCATAGTTCACATCTTCATCGGTTGTTTCGTCGCGCACCGGATCGAGACTTTCGCTCTTGATTGCAGCCCTTGCTTGAGCGATCTGCTCGTCTGCCTCGTGCACCAACCGGTGATTTGGTTCGAACTTAGTGAGCAACTGGGTCCTCTTCAACTCAAGATCTAACAAGCTAGCTTTCAACGTCCTTAATAGCTCCGGATTATCGGCCGTCCGTATCTGGGTAACCCTGCGCTCCGGCAACTTTGCCAGTTGCGCCTCAAGTTCCTCGACTCGTTGCGCGGTTTCCGCCATCTCCACCTGAGTAAGCCGGTAATCTGCTTCCGTTGCGTCCAGCCGTTGCAACGCCAGATCTCGTTGTTGCGCTGCCATTACCACCCCGTGCCGCGTGGTGAAGCTAATCAGCTTTTGTTCCGCTTCCTCCAGTTGCCGCTTTGATTCTTCAGTCTGCACATCAAAGAAG
>DATNMU010000033.1:0-5169 GCA_035602195.1 Candidatus Acidiferrum sp. | reverse complement strand
GCCGCCGACCAGCACCACTTCGTTGATCTTGCTGGCGTCCACTCCCGCATCTTTCATGCACTGCTTGCACGGGCCCACCGACTTCTGAATGATGTCTTCCACCATCCCTTCCAGCTTCGCCCGCGTCAGCTTCTTCACCAGGTGCTTCGGACCGCTCGCGTCCGCCGTGATGAACGGCAGATTGATTTCGGTCTCCATCGTGGTGGAGAGTTCGATCTTGGCGCGCTCGGCGGCATCACGCAGCCGCTGCAAAGCCATTTCGTTGCCCTTGCCGCGCAGGTCGAGGCCTTCATCCTTTTTGAATTCATCGATGAGCCAGTCGACGACGCGTTGATCGAGGTTGTCGCCGCCGAGGTGCGTGTCGCCGTTGGTGGCCTTGACTTCGATGACGCCTTCGCCGACTTCCAGAATCGAAATGTCGAAAGTTCCGCCGCCGAAGTCGTAGACCGCGATGGTTTCATCTTTACTCTTGTCGAGGCCGTAAGCCAGCGCGGCCGCCGTGGGTTCGTTGATGATGCGCTTCACTTCGAGGCCGGCGATCTGTCCGGCATCTTTCGTGGCTTGGCGCTGTGCGTCGTTAAAGTACGCGGGTACGGTGATGACCGCTTCGCTGACTTTTTCGCCGAGATAATCTTCCGCCGCTTTCTTCAGCTTCTGCAGGATCAGCGCCGAAATTTGCGGAGGCGTGTGCTCTTTGCCCTGCGCTAGCACCGCGACGTGGTCGCCCGACTTCACCACCTTATAAGGGACCATCTTGATTTCTTCCTGCACCTCGTCATAGCGGCGTCCCATGAACCGCTTGATCGAAAACACGGTGTTCTCGGGATTGGTAATCGCCTGTCGCTTTGCGACCTGCCCTACCAATCGTTCCCCAGTCTTGGTAAAACCAACCACGGAAGGCGTAGTGCGCCCTCCTTCTTCATTGGGGATAACTTTGGGCTCGCCGCCCTCCATCACCGCCACGCAGGAATTGGTGGTTCCAAGGTCAATTCCGATAATTTTGGCCATAATCGTCTCCTCTTTGTTGCTATAAGTGCTTTGTAATCAATGGCTCTATGATTGCCAACAACATCATGCTAAGACCTGAGTGGATTGCTGTCAAGGTTTAGATGCTAGAATTCATAGCTGGGATGCGAGGAAGGTAATTTATGCCCGAGGCGGCAAGGAAGGCCAAGAAGACGATTTATACGAGGGGAGCTGGGGCGGAAACGCCGAACTGGAGATTTGCGCTCTCTGCGAGAATACCGCGCAATGCGCTGCCTGAGCTTTGCGAGGGCCTTGCCTTCATCGTTGGCGAACGCAGCGGCGGGTCTTACTACTACCCAGACTATGCGAACCGAAGAATGGCTGCGGCGTTCGAGTGGTATGCGCGTCATCGGGGACGGAAGTTCGGATACAAACTCGGAGTTGAATTCTGGATAGAAGCTAGCGACCTTGAACAACTCGGAGCGTATGTGCTTTACGGCGAGGACCACCCAAAGTGGGGGCAGCCTCCTGATTTCGACGCAATTCAGCAGAGGGAGTTCCAGCGCAAGGTCATCAAAGTGCTTGATCTTGCTACCAACTGGCGCACGCAAGCCCCGTCGCAACAGTTCCACACTGTCGGATACATACAGCTACATCCGCGGGGGCTGCTGAAGCACCACACCGAAATAGCCTCCATAGGTACCTTGGTGCTCCCCACCGTTCTCATGGGCAGACAGAACGCAAGGGTCTCCGCCGTCATACAGAGCGTTCCGGCACGATTCAAGGACGAGGCGAAGGTAATCGCTCTCCGCAGATTCTTAAAGCTCTGCGCGTTGCTGACGCTTGCGACCGGCGAACATTATGGGCCGTACGTGTCCACCTTGGGTCGGACGCCGCTAAAACAGTTTGTCGACCGAGTATGTCCTCCGCCACCAGCTTCGCATGTTTACCCGAATGGGAAGTACAAGAGCTACGAGGGCGACGATGATGCCTCTGTATGGAACAGTGTCAAGCTTCTATCAGACCAATACTCGTCGCTGGACCCGAAACTTCAAACCGAGCTCGACGGCTCGATCTTCGCATACTACACCGCAAAAGAGTTGCAAAAGAGGTTTCCGACCGTCGCGGCTGTGGCGTTGATCGCCTCGTTGGGGCTGTTCCGCCACACCGCGAAGTGTGAGGGATCCATCACCTGCTCAAATTGCGGCGACTTGAATTTCCGTCATGAAACCAAGGGCGAAGCCCGGTCGATTGCCGATAGCCTGTGCGAGAATTTCGGCCTTGCAGCGGGCGACGATAGGAGGGACGAGTTGCACCGGCTGGTGCGCCACGTTTACAGCGCGCACCGATCCGGGTATGTGCATGACGCAATCCTCCGCCACGGAGAATTCGGGTCCCAGCAACCAGATCACGTCCCGGAGGAGAAGGCGGCAATATCGGAGCGGTTGAAGAGGCAGAATGAGCTGATGACAATGGACCTGCTAACGCGGCGCGCCCTGCTGCAGCATATCGCCAGTCTAGCGGGGAGGCAGTTTGTCAGTACCGACTACGGGATTGAGCCTGAGAGATTCAAGTTCAGCGTCGGCTCGGTCGGGCGCTTTGTGGTCGGGAGCAAGTACTGGGTAGGGATTCGCGCGATGGGAGGATTCCAGTGAAACGCAGGCCCCCACGCGCTGGCGGATTGCCGGGTGCACCACTTCTCGCTTCCTCTGCGAGAAGTGGGATTCCACGATCCCATCCCTCTGGGGACTTCGCTTGATCCACTCCACCCCTTGTCATCCAGAGCGAAGCGACTGCTTCGCCAATGCGAAGCAGCCGCGCAGTCGAAGGACCCCGTGCCGGCCTGCTGTGCCTCGAACTCCAAGAGGAGTTTCCACCAGTGCTCCTCACTGCCTGGGAAGAACTCCCTAAGACGCCATCGCCATCCGCGGCTTGCTAGGGGTCCTTCAACTCCGCTCAGGATGACAGAGCAACCAGAGGGGGCGTAGAGAGATGCATTTTAGTTGACATGTGATACACATGAAACTATGCTACTCACATGTCAAAGATGATTCAGCTTCGCAACGTGCCGGATGCCCTGCATCGCAGCCTGAAAGCGCGGGCGGCCATGGCCGGGATGTCGTTGTCGGACTACCTGCTCGCGGAGATCAAGGAGATCGCGGAGCGGCCGACGCTGGCGGAGCTACGAGATCGTCTGCGAACCCGTAAGGCGGTAACGCTTGCAATCGACACTGCGCGTTTGGTGCGCGAAGAGCGCGAGGCGCGGTGATCGTCCTGGATGCGTCTGCGGCGATTGACTGGCTTCTTCAGACCGACGCGGGACAACGAATTGAGAAACGAATCTACTCGCGCGGCGAATCCCTGCATGCCCCGCATCTTCTCGACGTTGAGGTTGCGCAAGTTCTGCGGCGGTTGGTGCGGGAAGGTGCGGTTTCGGCACAGCGTGCCGAGCAGGCGCTTCAGGACTTACTCGATCTTCGCGTAACGCGCTATCCCCACTATGTTTTTCTGCCACGCATTTGGCAGCTGCGGAATAATTTGTCGGCGTACGATGCGGCGTATGTTGCGCTCAGCGAAAAACTCGGCGCGACGCTCATTACACGTGATGCCCGCCTGGCTTCTGTTTCTGTCCGTGGGGTGAATGTGGAGCTATTTTGAATGCCTTGTAGCGCAGCCCTACTCGAAAGTCAGCCCTTCCTCACCTAGTACGAAATCGGGGGATTTTTTCGCTGATCGGTTACCTTGTAGCCTGCCGGCAATTCGAAAAGCTGAGGGTCCGGATCGCCGGGAGTTAGGTCGGTGACGGTGAAGGTTTGCTTTCCGAAAAAAGGACTGCTGCGGATGGATAGTAAGTTAATCCCGAGCTGTTCGGAATGCCAGTACTCGCTGATGCTGGTGAGGGGCAAGTCATTGCCCATGGCACCGGGATTGGTGATCGTGGTTTGCCGCACACCGACGGTTTCTACTCCGGCGATGTTCCTGGTTCCCAATTCCTCCCAAGCAACGGTTCCTTGTCCGTCGGGAAGGGCGCCTGAGGAGCCTTTATGCAGGGTGGCGGCCGCAAGGTCGCCGGTGGGATTGTAGACCAGCAAATCACACATGTGTTTAAACGGGCTGCAATTGTAGAGCGTGTGCTGCTTGGGGTCGAGAACCTGAATCCAGTTCATTTGCGACTTGACGCTTCCGTTCTTTGGTACGAGGAACCAGCGCTCCTCGTAAACGCGGCCTAGCGAGTCTCGCGCAATCTGGCGCTCGTTGACGAAGGTCATGGTGCTGCCGTCGGCAGAGTATTTGACCCATTCAGTTGCCAGTGTGGCGTAGAAGGGAGCGTGCGGAATAGGCGAGACGACGATACTTTCAAGCACTTCGTGCACGCCTCCGTCTTGGGACGAGGGTTGGGAATTTTTCTGCGGAGTCTCTTGGACCTGCGCGAGGCAGGTGAGGCTGATCAAGCACAACGTTGCGGCCAGTGAGATCCGCATCGGTAAAACCTCCAAGCTGTGCGAATGCTACGACCGGCGGTGCGCCCACGTCAATTGCAACTCTGCCGCCTCACAAGGGCTGCCGGTGAAGTCAGGGTTGACTCCGGTTGGTCGCGGGAGTTGACTCAAGATTTAGTGAGAAACTCTGATGCACTCTGAGGCGAGGTCGATCCAAATTGTGGTGCGGCGGTGGCTGGCTGCAGCTTGACTCCACGCACTACGGTTGCGACTCCTTCTTCGCGGGCGGGACGGAATCGGTCGGCGATTTCATGACCATCACGATCGACTCCGGGGTGCAGACTTGCAACAATCTATACGGCGTGGCTTTGAAGTAAGGGCGTAATCCCGAATCAAATCCGTGTTGATGGCTGATAGGCGACAGCGGACAGTGTCCTTGTATTACCATCCGAACGATGAGATCGCGCCTTCGTCGTTGGTTCTCTGATCCGCTGGTATTGTTGTGCATTGCGTCAGGTTTGCTTGCGTTCGTCGTGCAGTCGGGAGAGCTGGGCACGGCCGACACCATGCATCGGCTGCAGACTACACACTGGTTGTGGACTTCAGAGCCGCAAGTTTTCCCGAACGAATATCCCGAATTCGGCCTCCACGGGCGCGGCGGGCAGCTTTATAGCTGGTACGGGATAGGGCAGTCTTTGCTGATGTTGCCTGCCGATCTTATCGGTACCTGGATCGCGCACTGGAAAATCTTTGCGGGGTATGG
>DATNMU010000032.1:0-7848 GCA_035602195.1 Candidatus Acidiferrum sp. | reverse complement strand
AACGCCGGTGATCGAAAGTCTTCCGTATTGGGGATGGGCGATTTTCTTTGCGGGATGTTTTACAGCGCTGAACATCCAGGGAGTGAAAACATCGGCGCGCGTAAACACGGGACTGGCAGCGGGCATGGGCGCGGTGATTGTATTGTTTTTTCTGGCCGCGGCACACTACATTTTTGGGAATCCTCACAACGATCCGGGCTTCTTCACGCGTCCTTTTTACGATCCGGATTTGTGGAATGCGAAAGCTGTGCTGGGCGGCACCTCGATCGCGGTGCTCACCTATATTGGGTTTGACGGCATCTCGACGCTCTCGGAGGAAGCCGAGAATCCGCGGCGTAACATTCTTCTGGCGACTGTTCTGACTTGCCTGGTGATTGGGATTCTTTCGGCGGTTCAGGTCTACGCTGCGCAACTCATTTGGCCTGCTCGCGAGGCATTTCCGAATGTGGACACTGCATTCACTTTCGTTGCGGGACGGGCGTGGGCTCCGCTGTTCGGCATTCTGGGATTTACGTTGCTGGTGGCGAATTTCGGTTCCGGCATGGGAGCGCAACTGGGCGCGGCGCGTTTGCTATATGGCATGGGCCGAAGCAAAGCGTTGCCGCAATCTTTTTTCGGCGTCGTGGATGCCAAACGGCATGTGCCGCGCAACAACGTGATTTTTGTGGGCGCGGTAGCGCTGGGGGGAGCATTTTTAATCAGCTACGGACTGGGCGCTGAGATGCTGAACTTCGGCGCATTGATCGCATTCATGGGCGTAAATCTCGCGGCCTTCATGCGTTACTACGTGCGCGAAGACAAAAAGAAGATTACGAATTTCATTCCACCGCTGGCGGGATTTCTGATCTGTCTGCTGCTGTGGCTCAATTTGAGCCGCCCAGCGAAGATTGTGGGGACAATCTGGATGGGAGTAGGAATTGCTTTCGGGGCGATCAAGACCAGAGGCTTCCGCGGGAACTTGATCGATTTCGAGTTGCCGCCGGAAGAAGATTAGCGAACGCGCAATATATTTCGCGGGCGAGGGCGCCCGCGCCACATTCATCTATTCTACATTCCAGCCGGTGACTTTCAGGACGGGCTTTTCAGTTCCTGCTTCGCTGGTGCGGTAAGTCGCCGTTACCTCCCTTTTCTCGCCGGGCAAGAGAGAAACATAGTTGTCTTCCCAGAGGACGGGAAGAATCTCTTCGCCATTCGCGCTCTTATCCAGTTTCAATCGCACAAAGAAAGCCAGATTCTGGCCGGGATTTTCAAGCGTGACGTGAGTAACGGATTCGTCCGCTTTACGTTCTGTGAGGGTTGTAACTTTAAGCTTTACCTTTGGCAACTGGGAAAGTGCGGTGTAATCGGCGAAAGAATCGGTTGGAGTCATCCACCAGGTGGTTTTGGCCCAATCGAGAGTTTCGGGTTTGGTGGAAAGCCAGTAGAAATTTGAGCCGGCGAGTTTGCCGGCCGAATCTGTCAGGCGCAATGCGACGAAATATACGGGACTGAGACCTTGAACTTCGGGCAAAGTGAATATTTTGGCGGTGCTGTCGGCGGGTGCGTCGACGAAATCCTGGTGCGAGAATTTCTCCGACATGTCGAGGTTATAAATTTTCGTAGTAAGCCTCAGGCCCTTCGCATCCACATACTGGCTGCTGACGACCCAGATGGAGCGGTCGTCGTAACCATAAATCGGATGCAGCGCTTCCAGGGCCCGTTTGGCTCCGAAATATCCGCCCCCGGGGCGCAGGTAATAATCGTATAAGTGCCAGATCATCGAAGGCCACGCATTGTTCAGCATCCATTGAATTACGCCGGTCGCTTCGTATTTGTTGCGGCTGTAGGCTTCGTACATGGCGCGAACGCCTTCATAGGTTTGTAACTGCGATTTCGCGGCGAAGTCTTCCACGTTCTCCGACTTGCCATAGCGATTGGCGAGCGCGTCGCTGAAGACGTGAATGGTTTTGAATTCTCCACCGCCGGCATGGTAATTCCAGACGTCATCGATGGGCCAGAGGTGGTCTTTGCCGACCATGTCGCGAATGCTTTCGACCGGGGGGACAGCCGGCCCCATGCTGGTTTCGGTATTGAAGCCATAAGCCCCACCGCAGCCACCGGCATTGCACTGTTTGCGATTAGGCTGGCCTTGCGGAGTGTCCTGCTCCCAATAGCCTGGAGCTATGTATTCGTAGGGTCCCGTCATCTTGACGCCGCTGTCGCCGGTTACGCTGGTGGGTTTGCCGGTAGCGGAAGAGACGACGGGATTCGGCCACAACAGTTGTTTTTCGACGGCGAGATACATTTGTTCGACGTCCGGAGGAGGAGGGTTGTCGCTTCCATTCAGCCACATCACCAGGCTGGGATGACTCCGCAGACGATAGATCTGGTCGCGCAGAGATTGCTGCGCGATTTCAAAATCCTCTGGCTTCCAGCGCGGCCAGCGCTCCCAGAAATCGCAGCAGCACCAGCCGGCCATGACGAGAATGCCGTCGTGGTCGGCGATGTCGAAGAATTCTTTGGTCTCGAGCTTGCCTTCGAGACGAACGGTGTTCAGGCCCATGTCTTCCACGTAGCGGAATTCATCGTGCAGGCGCTGGGAGTTTTCGCGAAGCATCATGTCGGGCGTCCAACCGCCGCCGCGGATCAGAATATTCTTGCCGTTAATGTGAAGGGCGCGTCCGCCGGTGGCGTTGACTTCCGACGTAACTTGGCGGATACCGAACTCAGTTTGCGATTGATCGCTGACTGCGCCAGCCATTTCAAAAGTCATCTTCAGCGGGTAGAGATTAGGTTTACCCATTTGCGCGGGCCACCACAGCCGGGGATTGGAGAATGTCAATTGCGGGAACTGGTCGGGAGTGAAAGTAAAGTCTTTGGATTCGTTGGCGGCGAGTTCAACATCCTGCTCGAACGAGACATCTTCGATTTCGCCTTTCAGTTTGCCCTTTGCCGGCCGGTCGGTACTGTTCTTGCACTGCGCGGTGACAGTGAGTTGTGCGGAATCGTTGGTAGGAATATTCAGCTTCGACACAACGGTTGGATAGCGCAGTGCGACCGGGCCGCTGGTGGTGAGATAGACCTCGCGCCACAGTCCCATGTTCTTGTCGGGAGGGGCGGGGTTCCAGTCGACAAAAGTGATGGCAAGATCGTTTTCCGTGGGGGCAAAGACCTGAACCGCCAAAAAATTTTCGGCGCCCGTTTTCAGTGCTTGGCTGACATTGAGTTCATAAGTACGCCATGCGCCGGCAATATCTTTGGAACTGGCGATCTGCTTTCCATTGAGCCAGATGTTGGCGCGGTAGTTGATGCCTTTGAAATTGAGCCATGCGGTTTTCCCTGCATAGGCGGACGGGAGGGCGAACTGTTTGCGATACCACCATGAAACCGCGTAGGGGCTGTCTGGCTCCATGGGGATATTGGAGAAATTTCCTCCGATGGGGTAAGTCTCGCCGGCAAACTGGCGGAGATTCATGGCGATGAATGGATCGGGAAGCGTTTTGTCTTTCACCAGCGCCGCGACGACCGTGGTGGGGACCGTGGCTTCGTGCCACCTATTGGGAATGAAGGCCGCGGTGGAGATGATTTCGCCTTTGGCCTCGACTCTGGCGGAAGATTGCAGAGCCCAATGATCGCGGAGGATTAACTTGTCGCGCGTCGCCGGCGGGGAAGGTTTGGAAGAAGTTGGGTCGGCGGCCAAAAGAATATGCGAACCGAGAAGTGAGAGCAGCAAGAATTGCGCGAACCGACGGGCAATGAATGCTAAACGTGCTCCAGACTTCATTATGCTCCTTGCCGATCTGGGAACAAAGATCCGAAAACATGGATAACACGTCTATTGATACGTTTCAATAGAAGAATCTTTTTGGCCAGCAATATCCACGGTGGAAGCGCGATTCGAGGAAGTGTACGCAGTTTGGCGGCTCGCGAGTCAAGATTGCCGGAAGCAGGTTGCATGGGTCCTTCGCTTCGCGCAGGATGACAGGGCGTTCCGCAGTGCAAAGCTCGATGGGCGGTGTGTTTGGTTTATAATCGTTAATTCCGCAGTGAATCCTGGAGTGACTGAAGATGATTCGATTTTTGCAAACTGAAGGACCAGTAAAGAAAATTGTGCTCAGCGGCCTGCTGCTGCTGATTTGCGCCGCCATGGTAATTGCATTCGTGCCCGGAGGGCTCGGCGACAACATTACGGGTACCCCGGGCAAAGGCATTATAGCCAAAGTGAATGGCGAAGATGTCACCGTGGAGCAGGTGAAGGATGCGGCGCGCCAGATGGCGCAGCAACAGGCGCAGCAGTATGGCGCGAATGCCTCCATGCTGATTCCGTTTCTCATCCAGCAGGATACCCAGCGTGCCGCAGACCAACTAATTGACCGGCAAGCGCTCCTGACCGAGGCGCAGCGATTGGGACTGAAATCTTCACCGCAGGAAGTGAAGGACGAATTGCAACACGGGCGCTATTCGGCAATTTTCTTTCCCGAAGGGAACTTCATCGGCCAAGCCGAATACGAGGGGATGCTGCAGAGGGCAAATCTGACGCCTGCGATGTTCGAAGACAACGTCGGCAAGGAAATTCTGATCAACAAATTGGAGGCGCTGATTACGGGCAGTGCGTCCGTAAGCGATGACGCCATCCGCAAGGAATTTGCCAAGCAGAATACGAAGGTGAAATTTGAGTACGCCATCCTCAAAGAGGATGACATCAAGAAGGGCCTTCATCCCACGACGGAAGAGCTGAAGGCGTTTTACGACAGCCACTTAAAAAATTATGCGAACTCGATTCCGGAGAAGCGCAAGATTAAATATGTAGTGGTCGATACGGCGAAGGTTCAAAATGGCGTACAGATCACCCGCGACGATCTGCAGGCTTACTACAATCAGCATCGCGACGAGTATCGAACCGCCGAGCAGGCGAAGGTGAGTCATATTCTGATCAAGACCCCGCTTCCGGGCCCAGACGGGAAGGTTGATGAGAAGGGCGTAGCTGCGGCCCAGGCGCGGGCAGCAGATTTACTCAAGCAACTCAAGGCCGGGGCGAAGTTCGAGGATCTGGCGAAGAAATATTCGGAAGATCCGGGCAGCGCCAAAGAAGGCGGGTCGCTGGGCTGGATCGGCCGGGGACGCACAGTTCCGGAGTTCGAGAAGGCGGCATTTTCGCTGCCGAAGGGTCAGATCAGCGATCTGGTGAAGAGCAGCTATGGGTTCCACATCATCCGCGTCGATGACCGTCAGGACGCGCACATGAAGACGCTCGACGAGGTGAAAGACCAGATCGAGCCTCTTTTGAAGCAGCAGAAGGCGCAGCAGCTCGCGCAGAAGCAGGCAGATGATTTTTTCCAGCAGGCCAAGACGCAGGGGATGGATGCGGCCGGAGCTGCAAAGGGCTTGCAGGTGGCTACTTCGGACTTCTTCAGCCGCAAAGATGTAGTGCCAGGATTGGGTCCAGCGCCGCAGTTGATGGATGCGGTATTTGGTGCGACCGAGAAATCAGCGCCGGAAATCGCACCAACTTCGCAGGGTTTCGCGGTGTTTCAGTTGCTAGGGATTAAGCCACCGGCGACCCCCACGTTCGAGGAAATTCGCGGGCAAGTGGAGGAGCAATTCAAGAACGAGCGTGCGAATGTTCTGCTGTCGCAGAAGGTGCAGGAACTATCCGATCGAGCCAAGGCCGGACATGATCTGAAAAAAGCTGCGAAGGAGCTGGGCGCAACCGTGAAGACCAGCGACTTCGTATTGCCCGATGGGCAGGTTCCCGATATTGGATCGATGACGGGGCAGGCGTCGGTTGTATTCAACATGAAGCCGGGAGATATCAGCGGGCCCATCAACAGTGGAACAAACGGAGTTGTGATTTCTCTGCTCGAAGTGCAAACGCCGCCCGATTCGGACTTTGCCGCCAAGCGCGATCAGATTCGCGACACGCTGATCCAGGGAAAACAGCAGGAATTGTTTGGCTTGTTCGTCACCAACCTGCGAGACCAGATGGAGAAGGCCGGCAAAATCAAAATCAACCAGGATGAATTGAAGACGCTGACCCGCGCGGGAAGCGAACCCGGAATCTAGTAAACCCGACTCTAGTGAAAAGGAACGTAGTAGCCATCCAGTTGCATGCCCTTTCCGCGCACCGCAGGCATTTTGTTGCATCCCACGTCGTTGCCTTCGCGCGGCGGGATCGGTGATTTCGGCCCGGCGGCGTATCAATTCGTCGATTCTCTCGTTAGTGCACGTCAGGGGTTGTGGCAAGTTCTTCCCTTAGGACCGCTCGGCTATGGCAATTCGCCTTACTCTTCCATTTCGGCATTCGCCGGAAATCCTTTGCTGATCAGTTTGGAACGCCTGACCGATCACGGCTGGATCGATCGAGCAAAGCTAGCGGCATCTTCTGCTGCATCTTCTTCCGACGCAAACGCAGTTGAGTATGATCGCGTCTTCACGGGCAAGATGCCGCTGTTGTTTGCGGCGGGGCGCAAGTTTGTGAACTCGGCTTCGGGCAGTGCGCGTCAGCGTTTTGAGCGATTCTGTTCGGAGAACGCGTGGTGGCTAGATGATTTCGTCCTGTTCGATGGCCTGCGTGCGCAGCACAAGTCGGCGAGCTGGCATCAATGGCCGGCGGAGTTGGCGCGCCGGGAGCCGGCAGCGATGGAGCGCACGCGCAAGGAATTAGGGCCAGATTTGAAGATCCGCAGAGCCTTGCAATTTGCTTTCTACGAGCAATGGCAGGCGCTGCGAAAATATTGTTCGGAGCGCTCGGTGCGTATTGTCGGCGATGTCGCGATCTTTATGAACTACGATAGCGCAGATGTGTGGACGCACCCTGACTTGTTTCAACTGAACGAGGCTCTGGAACCAGAAGTAGTCTCTGGCGTACCTCCGGATTTTTTCAGCAAGACCGGACAGCGCTGGGGCAATCCTCTTTACCGCTGGGACGTGATGAAGGCGCGAGGATACGACTGGTGGGTGCAACGGTTGCGCTGGGCCACGCGGAACTGCGACTACATACGGCTTGATCATTTCCGCGGATTCGACCAGTTCTGGGAAATTCCAGCTTCCGATCCTACTGCGGTTAACGGGAGATGGGTAGATGGTCCGCGGGACGATTTGTTTCACAAGCTGCGCGAGGCTCTTGGGGGGTTACCGTTCTTCGCTGAGGATCTTGGCTACATTACACCGGAAGTGCATGCGCTGCGCGAGCGGCTGCAAATCCCCGGACTCGCGGTTTTGCAGTTCGGTTTCAGCGACGAGGGCGCGCGCATGTACTTGCCGCACCGCGCCACTGGCAAAGTAATTTACACGGGAACGCATGACAACGACACGACGCTGGGATGGTTCAACTCGGGAGCTTCCGACCAGGAACGCCGTAATGCCGAATGTTATCTTGGCCGCTGCGACGATGGCATTCATTGGGCATTTATCCGCGCGGCGCAGAGTTCAGTGGCCGAGTTTGCCCTGATTCCCTTACAGGACGTCCTGGGGCTGGGAAGCGAGGCGCGAATGAATACTCCCAGTCTCCAGGCAGGAAACTGGAAGTGGCGTTTCGCTCCCGGGCAGTTTACGGACGAGTTGGCGGCGAAGCTTGCTCGCGTAACGGAAATGACAGACCGGCTTCCTCAGCCAGTTCCGGTGCACGCGGAACAAGATTTCGCGGCTTAAGATAAATCCTGCGATAACTTCTGTTTTTGCAAATACCTTGTCAAAACGGCGACGAGCTTTGCGCCTTGGCACGAATCGTGTATAGAAGTTACGGGAGAAACTTAGCGTGGCCGAGCCGATCATCGAAGCGCGGGCGATTGAGAAATCTTATCCGCAGCCTGACGGGACACGGATCCAAGTTGTTGGTCTGACTGATTTCTCGATTGAGCCGGGGAAAAT